>CATEEE010000130.1 GCA_949499045.1 Marinobacterium sp. xm-d-530
CGACTAACTAAACGAGAGCCAACGTTACCGGCACCAACAACTCCGTATGAAAGGCTTAGAGGATCTAATGCTCTTTGTTCCGCATATTCATAAATAGCGGCTAACGCATAATCCACAACCGAATCGGCATTACAGCCCGCCGCATTGGAAAAGGGTATTGAGCGATCATTAAGGTAATGAACATCCATATGATCCATACCAATAGTAGCCGAACCGACAAACTCTAACGCTTCTGCTTCACACAAAAGCTGAGCATTAACTTTGGAGATAGAACGAACGAGAAGCGTATCAGCGTCAGCTAACTGACTCGGACTTATAGAGCGACCCGCCACACGACGCACTTCGCCAAAAGATGAGAACAATGTCTCAACGGCTGGCATATTTTCATCGGCAACAATGACTTTTTTGAGCTTTATCATGAACACCCCTTTTGAAGAACTGTATTATACGGCCTATCGATAAAAGTGCGATCTGAACCGATACCCTGTATACCGTGTAAAAACCGTGTAAATAAACGTAAAGTTGGTTCCCTGTTACTATCGTTCATGGAAATATAGGCACAATACATTTAGGTTTTTGAGTGACTTATCAAAATAAACGAACGGCTATCAGCCTCTTTCTGATCAGTGCCATAGCGACATTAATCTGGGCTTCGCAACTATCCATGGGATCGAAATCAGTCCCACACTGCGATATCAACAGCGGTCGATGCGAAGTGGTAAGCAATGATATTGAATACCAATTCACACTCGGTCCGATGCCTGCTCGGTCACTCAACAAGATGACACTTACGGCTGACACTGAACTGCCAGGGGTCAATCGTGTTTGGGTCGATCTGCAAGGTGCTGATATGTACATGGGCGTGAACCAGTTTGAAATGAAGGAGACTGAGGGTCTGTGGCAAGGGCAGACTCAGTTAGCCGTCTGCACAACGGATACCATGACCTGGTTAGCAACGGTTATTTTTGAAACAGACTCAGAACAAGAGATTGTGGAATTAAGGTTTGACGCCCGATGATGACAAACAGTAAAAACATACTTGCCACTGTGATACTCATTTTGGCAGCCGCAGTTATTAGTATTATTTACTTAAAGCCCAATAACAGCCTCCAACCAGTAAAACTCGGTGGCGAGTTTCAAGGTGAAAGTATTGATGGCGATGTTTCTTTGAGTGACTTCAAAGGCAAGTTAGTGCTGCTCTATTTCGGCTATACCTCTTGCCCAGATATCTGCCCGACTTCATTAACCACTATGAAATTTGCACTCAACGAGCTTGATGATGATCAGCTGGCTCAAATTCAGCCCATTTTTTACAGCGTCGACCCTGAGCGGGATTCACTTCAACAGCTACAGATTTACTCGCAGTTTTTTTCGCCACTCATTCTGGGTATGACCGGTAGTCGTCAGCAGATCGACAATGCGATCAAACAGTATGGGGCTTACTATCGAATGGTCGATCAGCCAGATTCCGCAATGGGCTACACCGTTGACCACTCCTCTAAAATCTACCTAATCGATCAGCAAGGTGAATTTCTTGGGACTGTGTCACACAACAATCCCAACCAGCTTGTTGAGAAAATCCATTCCATTTTGAAGTAGGAAACCACCATGAAAAAACTGTTAATCGCGTCACTTTTAACCAGCAGCTTAGCTCAAGCTGATGTAGAGATTTCAGATGCACGTGTACGCGCAGTGCCACCGGGCCAGAAAATGACCGGCGCATTCATGGAGATCAAAAACAGTGGTGCCGATCTTCAGATGGTTTCAGCTGAGTCCTCGATCTCTAAAGCGGTCGAGCTGCATACCCATATCAAAGACGGTGAAGTGATGCGTATGCGAAAAATTCCTGCCATTGATCTGCCTGCTAACAGCACCACTCACCTGAAACCAGGTGGTCTACATGTGATGTTTATCGGGCTAAAGGAGACTCTCACTATCGATCAGAAAATCGACCTAAAATTGAATTTCAGCGATGGCAGTAGCCAAGCATTAGAAGTGCCTGTCAAAATGATTCAAAAACCAGGCATGAAAAAAGAGATGAAGCACTGATCGATCAGCACATCTTACAGCCACGGGTACGACTGTCGAAGTGGCTGTACAGGGCTAAACAGGCTTCCACCTCAGACTCCAATACTGCCAGCAATTCCGCTTTATACCCGTCAACATACTCAACAGGATAACTGCCTGACTCTTGAGACACTCGATAGGATTTAAAACCGACACGGTAGACCCCTGAATAGCGAGGGAAATCCAATAGAGATTGCTTTTGGTATATAACCACCGGCCAACTCTGCTCGATTCTCAGCGCCGGCACTTTTAATGGGTTGTCGTTATGCAACGCAAGAAAGTGTTGTAACTGCTCGAAGTGATCAAACACCCCGAGTACCCACACACCTCGCTCTGATAGACCCAGCTCTAACTCCCCTTCGGCGTACAAATACTCTTTTGTCGGAAGCACCAATCTTAGATAGTTAAAACGATCATTAGCACTTGCAAAAAGAGACCAGTCGTCGCCCTTAGCCTGCAAAGCCCAGTCAGTTGAAGTGATGCTTAACTGGCGCACTAGGGGTTCTCTAATTGGAACTGATCGAAACTCAGAGGTTCAACATTATAGAGCGCCCTGAGCGCTTCACTGAGGGCTTGTAAACGAGAGTTCATCTTGCTGGTGAGTTGATACTGCACTCTGTTAAGAACAGCCTCTTTAAAGCTATCTGAGGCGCCTAATCCTTGAGAGAGGTTATCGGCACTAAAGTGAAACTTTCGTCCGGCAGAAACCGTGAGAATCCATTCATAAGCTTGAGGGGATACCTCTACTCGCTCAAACTCAGCCTGCTCTTCTGGTGTACGGCCATCCGGCTTGTACCAGTAACCGAAATCCTCAAGAAGACGTCTTTCTGGCCCAGCCACACACCAGTGAGCGATCTCGTGCAGCGCGCTCGAAAAAAATCCATGTGCAAAAATAATTCGATGATGAGGATAATTCGAGTCTGCAGGCAGATAGATTGGCTCCCCATCACCCCGAACAAGCTCGGTATTAAGCGATTTTAAAAAGAGAGTATTAAAACACTCAATCAATTGATCGACTTGAGGATCAAAATCCATTTCAGGCTCCAGTAAAAGACCGATAGATTATAGTCCGGTTAATACCTTGAATTAATCTGACAGGCACAAAAAAAGCGCCTTATGGCGCTTTTTTTAAGAATCTAAGCTTACTCTACAACTGTTACGTTGTCAGCTTGAGGGCCTTTCTGACCCTGAGTAACTTCGAAAGTTACTTGCTGGTTTTCAGCTAGTGAACGACGGCCTGTACCATTGATAGCACGGAAGTGAACGAATACATCTGGACCGTTCTCCTGCTGAATGAAACCAAAACCTTTCTCGTCGTTAAACCATTTAACTGTACCAGTTAGTTGCTCTGACATTTCTTGCCTCTTAATCCTGTTCCTTTTAGGAACCTTAGTGCATCCCCGAAGGGAGTTATCTACCAAGTAAACTACTTGGCCTGAGTGCGACCTGTGTCGCGATCCGAATTACAAGCCTATCTTGTAACCCAGTTATTTATTAGCAAGATGAAGTGACAAAACGATGACACGACACTCAAAACTAACAAAATTAGTGCTTAGTTCAGAGTGGAAAAGGAGCAGAAGATCAGATGCGAAGTTTTACTTTCGGTGTTCCAGCTAAACCCAAGGTTAAGCTCTAGTGCAACTTGTTTCTCTGGACGCATTAAACGCCTCAACGTAAACAACTAAGACAAGTTTAATCCAGATACAACCGAATACAACTGTTTTTTGTCAATGTTACGCTTTTTGCTGTTTTTTAACGCTTGATGACCCTTTTTTGGACTTTCCACGAGGTGGTAAACCAGTATGTTGGGTCAGCACTCTACCTTTTTTAACACTCTTACTGTGCTTATTGATGTTTTTACGTCGAGGACTCTTATATTGATCACTCTCTGAACTTTTAGATGGGATCAATTGATTGGGCCCATCCCCAATCAAATCAGCACGCCCCATTGATTTCAAAGCCTCACGCAACAGCGGCCAGTTTTCAGGGTCGTGGTAGCGTAAAAACGCTTTGTGTAACCGGCGCTGTTTTTCACCTTTGACCGTCTCAACTCGTTCAGAAGACTTTTTATAACTTTGGCGCTTCAGAGGGTTTCGACCGGTATGGTACATCGCGGTTGCTGTCGCCATCGGTGAAGGGTAAAAAGCCTGAACTTGGTCTGCTTTAAAGTCATTACGCTTTAACCAGAGAGCGAGATTCATCATATCTTCATCAGTCGTACCCGGGTGAGCAGCGATGAAGTATGGAATCAAATACTGATCCTTCCCAGCCTCTTTGGAGAAGCGCTCAAACATTTTCTTGAACGCGTCATAACTACCAATACCCGGCTTCATCATATGATCAAGTGGGCCTCGCTCAGTGTGCTCTGGCGCTATTTTCAAATAACCACCGACATGATGGGTCACCAGCTCTTTAACGTATTCTGGGTCCTCGACAGCCAGGTCATATCGTAGACCTGACGCAATCATTACCTTCTTCACCCCTTTTGTTTTACGGGCTTTGCGATAAAGCTCAGTCAATGAGGAGTGGTCTGTATTTAAGTTGGGACAGATCTCCGGGTAGACACAAGAGAGCTTACGACAGGACTTTTCGATCTCCGGCGACTTACAGGCGATACGATACATATTGGCCGTTGGCCCGCCTAAATCTGAGATAACCCCAGTAAATCCTGGCACTTTATCCCTGATCTCTTCGATCTCATTCAAAATAGATTCATGAGAGCGGTTTTGAATAATGCGCCCCTCGTGCTCTGTAATGGAACAGAACGTACAGCCGCCAAAACAGCCGCGCATGATGTTCACCGAGAACCGTATCATCTTGTAGGCAGGAATCTCTTGTCCCTTATAGACAGGGTGAGGAACGCGTGCATAGTTAAGCCCGAAAACGAAATCCATCTCTTGCGTTGTCAATGGAATGGGAGGTGCATTCAACCACACCTCTTGATCACCATGCTGTTGGACTAATGCGCGAGCATTTCCGGGATTCGTTTCTAGATGGAGCACTCGACTCGCATGAGCGTAGAGAACAGGGTCTTTTGATACTTTTTCAAAAGGAGGAATGCGAATAACTGTCTTACTGCGATCTAGATGTACCTTGGGTTCTATATGCAGAACCTGCACCTCATCAACTTCAGGCTCCTCTTTGGAGCCATTTTCTAAGGCACACTGATCGAGGTCTCGGGTATTGACATAAGGGTTGATCATTCGATCGATTTTGCCTGGTCTATCGATACGAGTGGAATCAATCTCCATCCAGCCTTCAGGTGTATCAATGCGAACAAAAGCGGTCCCTCTGACATCAGTCAATTCGCTAACCGATTCTCCAGCTGATACACGCTGTGCCACCTCAACAATGGCACGTTCAGCATTACCGTAGAGTAATATATCGGCTCTAGAGTCGAGCAGTATTGAGCGACGAACCTTGTCCTGCCAGTAGTCATAATGTGCTATACGACGCAGTGACGCTTCGATGCCACCTAATACAATCGGAACCTCTTTATAGGCCTCTCGGCAGCGTTGACTGTATACAATGCTGGCTCGATCAGGCCGGCTACCGGCTTTACCACCCGGCGTGTAGGCATCATCTGAACGAATCTTACGATCGGCTGTATAGCGGTTGATCATTGAGTCCATGTTACCAGCCGCCACACCGAAGAAGAGACGAGGCTTACCCAATACTTTGAAAGCCTCAGCACTCTGCCAGTCTGGCTGAGCAATAATGCCCACTTTAAAACCCTGCGACTCAAGAAGGCGACCAATAATGGCCATACCAAAGGATGGGTGATCAACATAGGCATCACCGGTCACGATAATGATGTCACACTGATCCCACCCCAAAGCTTGCATCTCTTTCTTAGTGACCGGCAAGAAAGTAGAGCTAGGCTGTGAAACCGCTGATTCGATGATGTTCGTTGCTGATTTAGCCATAAGATCCGAAAGTTGAGAGCAGTGCTCAGTTAGCCGCTTGGTAAGTTAAGCTAATTATACGTGACAATTCAGATTACTGATAACGCCCAAACAATTATCAAGCCACGGCTTAGCGAAACAGCTTTGGACGATAGCGAATCTTAGGCCTAGAGAGCTGAGGAAGGTGTCGATTCAGACGACGGTTAATCAAACTAAACAGGCCAATCACGATGAGCGTGAGAAGGATAAAATATCCGGCCAGTATCGGATAGGGTATGAACGGATTGAATGTTTTATCTGCAAAGTAGCTCGCATAATAGAGGGCATCACCTTGTTGTTTCCAAGCAGGAAATCCTGAAAAGAACACCAGGGTAGTGGCATGAAATAGAAAAATAGCCTCGTTGGTGTAGGCCGGCCACGCCAATCGCATCATAGTTGGCCAAGTAATCTTTCTAAACTTAGTAAACCCAGAAAAACCATAGGCATCTGCAGCTTCCGTATCCCCTTTGGGAACAGACTGCAGAGCACCATAAAATATCTCGCCAGCATAGGCTGAAGTATTCAAGAATAGGACAATCGTTGCCCCTAACCATGCCGCTGTAAAGGGTTCAAAAAATGCTATCTCAGACCGCAGAGTCAAGAACAGAAAGTAGGCAAAGAAAAACTGAATAAACAGCGGTGAACCCCTGAAGAGGAAGACAAACCATTGAGAGGGTTTTCTAACCCAGGCATTAGCTGACGCCTTACCTAGGGCAACCGCGGTAGCTAAAAAGAATCCCGCCAAAAGCGCCAGCACACCAAAGTAGATATTCCAGATCATCCCAGAACCTATCAAAGTAAACTGTTGGCATAGAGTAAAGTCGCTGGTAGGTAGAAGCCTTTCACCGATACCGATGGAGCGAAGACCATAGTCAGAGATGGTTTGCATGCAACTCACTGTGCAGCCCTCCTTAGAGCTTCGCCACCCGCAGTTGCCTGACCAAGAGATAGACGCTTCATCAATTTATCGAGAACCACTTCAGAAACTTTGGTAAATGCTAGATAAAAAACAAGTAGTGCTAGGAAATACCACATTCTCCAATCACCATGCGGGTAATCAGTAAAACGGGCGTGTTTGGTACCCCCTAACTCTCTAGCCCAGTAGACGATATCTTCAACACCTAGCAAGAATAGTAGTGGGGTCGCTTTGATCAACACCATCCAAAGGTTCGAAAGACCCGGGAGTGCATAAACCCACATCTGAGGAACAATGATTCGCCAAAAGGTCTGGCGGGTTGTCATACCGTAAGCCCATGCTGTCTCAATTTGAGCTTTAGGAACGGAATTCATAGCACCAAAAATAACATTGGCAGCAAAGGCACCAAAAACAATAGCAAAGGTTAAAACTGCCAAAAAGAAACCGTAAACCTCATGAATCCACTGAGGCGAAGTGCTTAACGGCAACTTAGCCGCTGAGCAGACAACAAAATCATTACCCTGACGGATCGGCTGATCCCAATCTGGACACATCGCTTGATGTCTCAGGTATTCGAACCCTTGAT
Source organism: Marinobacterium sp. xm-d-530 (assembly GCA_949499045.1). GTDB lineage: Bacteria > Pseudomonadota > Gammaproteobacteria > Pseudomonadales > Balneatricaceae > Marinobacterium_E. Next base: position 7,514 of record CATEEE010000130.1, read on the forward strand.
CGAGAGCGATGACAAAAAACATAAAAAAGGCTATGTCAGGTACGCCACGCACAATAGAAATATAGGACTTTCCAAACAGGCGAGCGGGTCCTACCTTGGAGCGCGCCATTGCAGCACCACCAAAACCGAAGGCAAGCGCTACCGGAGCTGTTATTGCAAGCAACAACAAAACGGTACCAAAAGAGGTGTAAAAAGAGAGGTGTTTACCTGTTGTTAGGTAACAGGAGAGCCAAGTGAGGCCTTCTAAACTATCTGGATTAGCGCAATATTCAAACATAGATTATAAAAAAAGCTCGCGCAGTGAATACCGCGCGAGCTCCTTACGACTAGAACTGCGTCGCAACATCCCATTTAGCAATCAGTTCGTTCAATGAACCGTCGTCTTTCATAGACTGAATCGCTTTATCGAATTTAGCGCGTAGCTCAGTATCGCTTTTTCTAAAGCCCATACCAACACCACCACCGATCTGTTCCATGCGAGAAAGCATCACTAATCCATCCTGACCTACAAAAGGATCAAGAAAAGACTTATCAGCAAGGACTGCGTCAGCTTCGCCGTTACGAACTGCCGCTACACTCTCTTCAGGCGTCGCAAATTCAACAACCGTCCAACCTTGGCCTGCAACAAAAGCAGCTTGAATAGTGGTCGCTTGAGCCGCAACAACCGCACCTGCTAGATCAACATCTGCAGAAAGTGCTAGGTAAGATGATGGATCAGGTGGCGTGTAGTTCTGAGTAAAATCGATCACTTTTTCACGATCTTCAGTAATCGACATACCTGCGATAATCGCATCATAGTTACCTGACACTAGATTAGGGATAATGGAGTCCCAATCATTGGTCACCCACTCACAATCAACGGCTGCGCGCTTACAAAGCTCATCGCCTAGATCTCGTTCAAAACCAGCCACTTCGCCGTTGTCATTTAGAAAGTTCCACGGCGCATAAGCACCCTCAGTTCCAAGGCGCACAGTATCAGCAAAAGCCACACCGCTGCTCAGCGTTAGAGCAAAAGCCGTTCCTAGAAGTCTTTTCATAGTTGTTACTTCCTGATTAGTTTTATTAATGTTCAATTACTGAAAGGAATCCTTTCAGCCTTTCTGATTGGGGTGAGCCGAATAGTTGATCCGGTGGACCTTCCTCTTCAATCTTACCCTGATGCAAAAATACTACGTGACTAGAAACATCAGCCGCCATCTTCATATCGTGCGTCACAATTAGCATGGTACGGCCTTCAGCAGCTAGATCTTTAATGACTTTAACCACCTCTTGTTCCAACTCCGGATCGAGTGCAGAGGTTGGTTCATCAAACAACAAAGCTTCTGGCTCCATACACAGTGCACGTGCAATCGCTGCACGCTGCTGCTGACCACCCGACAGTTGAGCGGGCCAAGCATCCGCTTTATCACCAATACCCACTTTATCGAGATAACGACGTGCTCGCTCTTCAACCTCTTCGCGAGGGTGTCCTAATACAGTAACCGGGGCTTCCATAACATTCTGCAAAATGGTCATGTGCGACCATAAATTGAACTGCTGAAAGACTTTGGATAGCTTTGTCCTGATTCTAATGACCTGCTTGGTATCAGCTGGGCGACGTGACGCTGATTCGCCCTTCCACAACACTGATTCACCTTGGAAGAGAATATCGCCTTGTTGACTGTTCTCTAGCAAGTTAACACAACGCAGTAGTGTCGATTTTCCGGAGCCAGAGGAGCCTATCAAAGAGACAACATCGCCTTTAAAAGCGTTCAGGCTAACCCCCTTTAGGACCTCGAGATCCCCATAAGATTTGTGAAGATCTTGAATTTGAATGACGGGGGTAACTTGACTCAATTTATTGACTCTAGGGTTAAGATTAAAAGACCAATGTAATCTAATAGCTGCAATACTGTAAAGCGCATCTATTCAATAGCAATGAAAATCACATACGCAGCTAGGCTTCAAGCAGTTTACCTGATTC
>CATEEE010000131.1 GCA_949499045.1 Marinobacterium sp. xm-d-530
ATTATCAGAGAAACACTGTTTGTGTTTGATAGCCATCTCTCCTCTCTGATTGAAGAGGCGCTCATTGGTCGTGACCAATCGGAAATTACAGTGCCTGATGTAGCCAAATATTTAACATCGTTAATACAGGGTCAGGCGGTACGGTGGGGATTAAGTGATAAGAGCTTCGATTTAGTAGCTAGTGGCAATCAATTATCCCTCAAATTGATTGATATCTTAATTAGCTAGCCCATCAACTGTGAGCGGCGGCTATGTGCCGGTAGCAGCCACTGAACTAGTCTTCCCTCAATCGATGTTTGCCACTGCTAACGGAGTGTCATCATCTCTTATACTTCGCGCTTATGAAGTGGCGTAGCTCCGTGTCGCTAACTACGCTACTGCTCCAGCGCTCAGCTTAAGCCTGGAATGCGGTGTAACTTCTCCTTTTGGTAAGTCCATTTCGTGTTAGGCCCCGTAAGCATTCACAATAATAAAAACGGAGACCACATGAAATACGTTATAAAACCCCTCTCTCTGCTTACACTGCTGGGTGTGTTAGCCGGCTGTAACGCCGATAAGCTCGAAGTGACCCTCAAGACAGATGAGATAAGAGCCGTGGGGCAAGGCGAGCTGTCAACTATCTCTTTTGAAGCTGAGTTCTCTTTGATGTCGGAGCTAGACGCTGAACAGCGCGCTGAGCTTGATCAGATTATTGCCACTGTTGAAGACTTTATGGATATCGACGATATCGAGTTGGAAAATACCGATATGGGTATCAATCTACTGATCGAGGGGCAGATGCCGATGAGCGGGACACAGGTATCGGCTCCTTGGTATGTCAGCGTGACTGATTCATACGTGCACGATGATCTCTACCGTATCGAGCTAGCAAATGGCAATGAGTTCGATCGCTTCCAAAACGCACTGCAGGGAATCAACTTTATGCTAGCGCCTAACGCAGTCCAACCGGTTAAGTATAAGGTCCGCGGTGAAGGTTTAGTTATGGCGCCGGGTGTTGATATCGATGGTTACACGTATCTGCTATACGCCGGTGAGATCGATCGCCGTTTGACGATGAACTTCTCAGGTGGTCCTTGGGAAAATACCAGTGGGGGCTTCTTCCTGAATAAGTAATTTCGAAACAGTAAAGGGTAACGGCAGCCCCTTGCCGCTCCCTTAATCGCCAAAACTTTGACGCTCCCCCCAGCTCTGATCTAAATTTGACAAAAAATAGTCGCTTATGGATTCGGCCCCATGTCTATGCTACTTAGAGAACTTCTGATACTCGACAAAGTGCGCAATTGCGCGTTTACACTTTTATAATTTTGAAGTGACATTAACGCCCTAGCTCCCATTCAATGCCAACCAGAACCGCTAGACGGCAAATTGCTCGCGTTTGGTGAGAAGGTATTACTTACTTACACAACTTATTGATCACACATCCCCCCCCCTAGTTGTAATTATCCAAGGGGGCTCATTTCTCGAAGTCCGATTCTTGTGGGTGGAATCTAACAACTATGGAATAAGCCCATGAGTAAATATACAAACTAAGAACTGGCAAGCCCCTAGTTTCCTAGACAACCGCTAGCTTTTCTAAATACCGTTTTTCATACTGAACTGGAGATAGCCCATCGTTGTTCCCGTGGCGACGTTTTGGGTTATAGAACAGCTCAATGTAATTAAAAATATCAGCTCTCGCATCGTTGCGAGTATGATAGATTTTCCGTTTGATCCTTTCACTTTTCAGATTAGAGAAAAAGCTCTCTGCAACCGCATTATCGTGACAGTTACCACGTCGGCTCATGCTAGCTTCAAGCTTGTGATCTTTTAAAAACGTCCGCCAGTCGCTACTTGTATATTGAACACCTTGGTCTGAGTGAATAAGGACATTTTCTGCTGGTTGCCTGCGCCATATAGCCATCATCAGAGCATCAATGACCAACTCTGCGCGCGGATTGTTCTTCATGCTCCATCCGATGACTTGTCGGTTAAATAGATCTAACACAATCGCCAGATACAGCCAGCCTTCATGTGTTCTGATATAGGTAAAATCAGTGACCCATGCCTTGTCAGGGGCGTCCACTTCGAACTCGCGCGCAAGGGTGTTCGGAACTACGAGACTCAAGTCACCGCCGCTAAAGCCTCTGTGCTTCTTGTAACCTCGTTGTGAGCGAATATCGTTCTGACGCATGATCCGATGAACTCTGTTCTTCCCAACGCTTTCGCGATCGTCCTTTAGATCTTTAGTGATGTTTCTATAGCCATAAGAAAAGCCACTCTCCGCCCAGAACTGCTTAATCTTTTGCAGAAGCCTCTTATCCTCTTTAGCACGCTGAGATTCAGGCTGCTTAAGCCAGGCGTAGAAACCACTGCGATTTACTTTAAGCACGCGACACATCGCTGAAACAGAGAACTTCTTGAGTCGTGATTTTATGAACGCGTATCTTTCCTTGACTCGGCTGCAAAGAACGCGGCGGCCTCCTTTAAGATATCTCTCTCTTCAGTGACTCGTCTTAGCTCGGCTTTGAGCTTCCTAAGCTCTTCTTGTTGATCATTGATCGTATGATGTTGTGAGCTCGACGACCCATATTTCTTGACCCAATTGCGTAATGCAGGTTCTGAAACTCCAAGTCGACTAGCAACTTCACTAAGTTTGTAATTGCGCTCAGTGACCTGTTTGGTCGCTTCGATCTTGAACTCTTCGGTGTAACGTTTTGCACTCATGGATGATCACCTCTTGTTAGGCGTTATTCTAACGCTAACAGGTGTCTACAATACTAGGGGCTTGCCAAGAGCTGATACTGCCAGTGCCAACTTCTCAGTATGGCTAACAGCAAATATTGTAAAGGGTGCGACTGTTCATGGTTTAAGGCACGGCTTCAGAGATAGGTTGAGAGACGCTAAAGTTCCTACAGAAGCAATAGATCAAATGGGGGGGTGGAGTAGAAGAAGTGTCGGAGCTGGTTACGGTGATGGATACAGTTTAGAGATTCTGTATGAGTTTATGAAACGTATAACAAAGTAGCGAGGATGCTTCTTTGTCACCATTTGTGTCTCCATAGGCTGAAAAGTTCAGTTTTTCTATAGAGGCTTTAGAGTTGGTTAAATCCTCGATGGGGATTTAATATTGCTTCAAAGCCTCTATTAATAATACTTACACTAATTGTTACGGACTGCAAATTCAGAAGAATGTCTTCAGAAGTGTCTACTACGATGAAATTGAAGTTTTCAGAGTTTTCCTTTGTTTAAATGTTCAAAGAGTTCCAGAGCAATCTTTTCTGAAGATTTTGCCTCAATAGTTATGTCGGCGAATTTAGTGAATGGAAGAATATACTTGTTAAATCCTGGTAAGACCTGGTCGTAGTATTGACGTTTTATATCATCAGGTGTGCGACCACGTTCTTCTTGATCCCTCTTGAGCCGTCTTTTCAAACATTCAGCTTGTGATACATCGAGATATACAGTTGTATCGAATGAAGATCTAAGAGCAGGGTCACTGATTAGAAACAACCCTTCAACGATGACATAGTCAGTTGGTTCTATACACACAGTCATGTCTTGCCTGCTATGGGTAACAAAGTCATACGTTGGTATGTTTACATGGTTACCCGACTTTAAAACCTTAAGAGTTGATGCAAGACTGTCCAGATCTAATGCTGTTGGTTCATCATAGTTGGTTAATGGGTGGCCAATAGGTTTATAGAAGGCATCCTGACTGAATTGTGAAACAGTGAAGCCCGAATTCGACAGCATTAATGAAATTTGGTCGGCGATAGTGCTTTTGCCAGATCCTGATGCACCAACTATTCCAACTATACGGGCCACTATTTACCTTCAATTCTAATTTCTTCGGGGTGAATGATATTATATATGTAGACACTCATTTTACCCAGAGGACTAACACAAGAATTGTAGACATTAATGTCTTTTGCTTATCTCTTTGACAAACGTAAGTTTTTGATTGTATGTGGTTTTATATTCTCTAAACGCTGTGAAGACTCTGACTCGATGATCTTATTTTAGATTATATTGATTGTAACTATTTGATAATCAGTAACTATCTTCTTCAGGAGTAATTCAGTACTCAGTTGTGTAGACATATTTGATTACGATTAGACATTTAAAGTCTCAACTTCGTATGCTGCTTTTCATCATCTAACAGCCCCTACTGATTGTATAGCTCCGAAGCCCTGTAACAGCCTGTAAGACGTTCTGACTATTATTTACTTGAATAACTAAGTAGTTGTTTAGATGTTGTAATCGCTGTGGCGGGCTTCCTTGAAGGCACGGGGGAGCTCTTTGATGCTGTATATTAATTGTTGGATCTACACATACACATTAGAGGCTATTTTGACCTTTGCAGTCTAAAAGAAATTCTACAGGGGCTATGTAGCCTCTACAGTAGCTCCCTCCATTGTAAGATGGTTAATGGATATGGTGCAGAGTATGAGTCTGTGTAGGTGCTATTAAGTTGTTCTTAG
>CATEEE010000132.1 GCA_949499045.1 Marinobacterium sp. xm-d-530
AATGCCGGGTTTTTTTAAGCGTTAATCAACAGATTAAGCTTGAACCGTTGGAATCACTGAAGAGGCTTTCTCTACGTAGTTTTCCATCTGATCGAAGTTTAGGTAACGATAGATGTCATCGGCCATGCTGTCGATCTTCTGAGCGTAGTTCATGTACTCTTCAACCGTTGGCAGTTTGCCTTCTAGCGCAGCTACTGACGCAAGTTCAGCAGACGCTAGGAATACATCTGCACCATCACCTAGACGGTTAGGGAAGTTACGAGTCGATGTAGAGACTACAGTCGATTTCGCAGCAACGCGTGCTTGGTTACCCATACAGAGTGAACAGCCTGGCATCTCCATGCGCGCACCCGCTTTACCGAAGATGTTGTAGTAACCTTCGTCGCTTAGCTGTGCAGCATCCATCTTCGTTGGTGGAGCAATCCACATACGAGTTGGAATAGAGGCACCCGATGCTTCAAGTAGTTTACCTGCAGCACGGAAGTGACCGATGTTGGTCATACAAGAACCGATGAATACTTCATCAATCTTCTCGCCCTGTACTGTTGAAAGAAGGCGAGCGTCGTCTGGATCGTTTGGCGCACAAAGGATTGGCTCTTTGATATCCGCTAGGTCGATCTCGATAACGGTTGCGTATTCGGCATCGGAATCAGCACGCATCAAGCTTGGGTTAGCTAGCCACTCTTCCATGCCTTTGATACGACGTTCGATAGTACGTTCATCACCGTAGCCTTCAGCGATCATCCACTTAAGCATGACGATGTTAGACTTCAAGTACTCTGCAACTGAATCTTCACCTAGAGTGATTGTACAGCCCGCAGCAGAACGCTCTGCAGACGCATCAGATAGCTCGAATGCCTGTTCAACAGTCAGGTCTTCAAGACCTTCGATCTCAAGTACGCGACCCGAGAAGATGTTCTTCTTACCCGCTTTAGCAACCGTTAGGTGACCCTCTTTGATTGCGTAGTATGGGATCGCGTGAACAAGATCACGTAGGGTGATGCCAGGGTTACGTTTACCTTTGAAACGAACCAATACAGACTCAGGCATATCCAGTGGCATAACGCCTGTCGCAGCAGCGAATGCAACGAGACCAGAACCTGCTGGGAAAGAGATACCTAATGGGAAACGAGTGTGTGAGTCGCCACCAGTACCAACAGTGTCAGGAAGAAGCATACGGTTCAACCAAGAGTGGATAACACCGTCGCCTGGGCGAAGCGATACACCGCCACGGTTCATGATGAAATCAGGAAGTGTGTGGTGAGTGTTAACGTCTACTGGTTTAGGGTAAGCCGCTGTGTGACAGAAAGACTGCATCGTTAAGTCAGCAGAGAAGCCAAGACACGCAAGGTCTTTAAGCTCGTCTCGAGTCATTGGGCCCGTAGTATCCTGTGAACCAACCGTTGTCATCTTAGGTTCGCAGTACATGCCTGGACGAACGCCGTCCATGCCGCAAGCTTTACCAACCATCTTCTGAGCAAGGGTGAAACCTTTGCCTGAGTCAGCAGGTTGCTGTGGCTTACGGAATAGATCCGTTTGACCTAGACCTAGCGCTTCACGAGCTTTGTCAGTTAGACCACGACCGATGATCAGTGGGATACGACCGCCTGCACGCACTTCGTCGAGAAGTACCTGAGTTTTCAGACCGAATTCACAGATCACTTCATCAGTGCCGTGCTTACATACTTTACCTTCGTATGGGTATACGTCGATCACGTCGCCCATGTTTAGGTCGTCAACGGGCATCTCGATCGGTAGCGCCCCAGCATCTTCCATTGTGTTGTAGAAGATGGGTGCGATTTTACCGCCGAAACAGTAACCGCCAGCACGTTTGTTAGGTACGTTCGGGATATCGTCACCGAAGAACCATAGAACAGAGTTAGTTGCAGACTTACGAGAAGAACCCGTACCAACAACGTCACCCACGTAAGCAACAGGGAAGCCTTTTGCTTTTACTTCTTCGATCTGAGCTAGTGGGCCTTTAACGCCATGCTCTTCTGGGGTGATGCCTTCACGTTCCATCTTAAGCATCGCGTTAGCGTGCAGTGGAATGTCAGGGCGTGACCATGCATCTGGAGCAGGTGATAGGTCATCGGTGTTTGTCTCGCCAGGTACTTTGAATACAGTGACTGTGATTTTTTCAGCAACTTCAGGCTTGCTAGTGAACCACTCAGCGTTAGCCCAAGATTCCATAACCTGTTTCGCTGACGCGTTACCCGCATCCATCTTCTCTTTAACGTCGTGGAACGCATCAAACATTAGAAGGGTGTGCGATAGGCCTTTAACAGCCGCAGGTGCTAGTTCAGCGTCATCAAGGCTCTTGATCATTGGCTCGATATTGTAGCCGCCTAGCATAGTGCCTAGTAGCTCAACCGCAGCAACTTTGCTGATAAGAGGAGATGAAGCTTCACCGTTAGCGATCGCCGCCAAGAAACCTGCTTTAACATAAGCAGCTTGGTCAACACCGGCAGGAACACGGTTAGTTATAAGGTCTAGAAGAAACTCTTCTTCGCCTGCTGGTGGGTTTTTAAGTAGCTCAACCAGTGCGCTGGTTTGATCAGCGTCTAGTGGCTTAGGCGGTACGCCTTCTGCGGCACGTTCTTCAACGTGTTTACGGTAAGCTTCAAGCACGATATGGCCCTCATTAATGGCTACACCTAACGCCCTTGTGAGGCGAGAGGAGGATATCTTCCCGATATCAATGGTTATTAAAAAACGCCGTTATTCTACAGGAGTCGCCATTCTCTGTTAATCACCCAAAGGCCAAAAGGCCTTTATACTTTGGGCTTGTAACAGGCTGTTTATAGAACCATTTCTTATTGTTTTACAAGGAAAAAGTATATCGCTGCAGCGCAACATAACTCAGAGGGTACCGGTCTTGTGGATGGCCCGTTATAATTTGCGCCCAGTAATGCTTTTAGTGGAGATAGGCGTGGACGCGTTAACCGAGATTCAGAGTTTTTTAGGATGCCAAACACCGGATCAGTGGATCCAAGTGGCTAAAGATCCTAGTCATCAATCTCTACTGCTGACCGACCACGCCCATTGTGAAAAGAAAGCGGCCTCCACGGCTATGACGCTCATGTTTCGTTACGTTGATCGTCCAGAGCTTCTCAATAAAATGTCACGACTCGCTCGTGAAGAATTAATCCATTTTGAACAAGTGTTGAGCTTGATGGATAAGCGTGGCTTTAAATATGGCAATCTATCTGCGTCGCGATACGCGAGCGGACTGCATGAGTTGGTTCGACGTGAAGAGCCGGGTAGATTGATCGATACATTGATTGTCGGTGCGTTCATTGAAGCTCGTTCTTGTGAACGGTTCGCCGCACTGGCTCCACACCTTGATGAAGAGTTGGCTAAGTTCTACCGCTCATTACTTCGATCCGAAGGGCGTCACTATCAAGATTATCTAAAGCTAGCTGAGGAGTATGCAGGTGAGCCGATTGATGATCGAATTGAACTTATCCGTCAAAGAGAGCGTGAATTAGTCGAGTCTGAAGATGATCTGTTCCGCTTCCACTCGGGTAAGCCAGCACTTAATTAAGTATAATCTTCTGGGGGTTCAAACTTAGAGAGTGTGAACTCCTTTTTGTTACTCAAAAGATAGTAACCGCTAGAGCTCCAATCACCCAGAACGACTCGGGTTAACGATTCGTTACCGTTGATATTGGTATGAATACTGGGTCTGTGGGTGTGCCCGTGAATCAGAATCTGACACTCCTCTTTTAAAAGTATTTCCTCGCAAAATCTGATATTTACATCCATGATGTAATCTTCTTTGTTGCTATTTTGCTGTTGGCTCTCATCGCGGATCTTACGCGCAATGGCGAGGCGCTCCTCAATACTTTTTTCCAGAAAACTCTGTTGCCAAGTGGGGTCTCTCACCTGATCTCTAAAGGCTTGGTAGTCTGCATCATCAATGCAGAGTTCATCGCCATGCATCAGTAGAGCCGAACCCCGTTTGGGTAGCTCAATCTTGATCTGTTCTGGTAGCAGTTCGGCCGATAGTTTTCTTGCACTTTTCTTACCTAAAAGAAAATCGCGATTGCCGTGCATCAAGTAGATGCTTGTGCCTGAACGGTTTAAAGCCTCGAAGTAGGGTTGAATCTCTTTCAACACAGGGTCAGCAAAATCGTCGCCGATCCAAGCTTCGAAAATATCACCCAGAAGGTAGAGCTCATCGCTAGAAGGTGCGATGTGGGAGAGGAAGTAACGCAGCGCCCGAGTAATGTCGGGACGCTCCGCTTGCAGGTGAAGGTCTGAAATAAATAGACGTTTCAAGGTTAAGCCTGAATTTCTGCCTTCTCAATGATGACGTCGTCAACCGGTACGTCTTGGTGACCAGCTTTCATTGTGGTGGGAACCAGTTTGATCTTATCGACCACATCTTGCCCTTCAACCACTTTACCGAATACAGCGTAGCCCCAGCCTTGAGTGTTTTTGCCAGAGTGATCTAGGAACGCATTATCGGCTACGTTAATGAAGAACTGAGCAGACGCTGAGTGAGGGTCCATCGTACGCGCCATCGCAAGGGTGTACATCTCATTGCTTAGGCCGTTATCAGCTTCGTTTTCAATAGGTTCGCGTGTTTTTTTCTGCTGCATGCCCGGTTCAAAACCACCGCCTTGAACCATGAAGTTGCTGATGACGCGGTGGAAAATCACACCGTCGTAAAAACCCTCTTTAACGTACTGTTCAAAGTTCGCTGCAGTTTTTGGTGCCTTTTCAAAATCGAGTTCAATTTTGATTTCGCCGAAGTTGGTCGTTAAAACGATCATCAGTTTTTCCCTTTAAGTTGAAATTTGTGCGAAGTATATCAGATCAAATAGGGGTTTCGCCCTGTATTGACGTGTTCGGATGGCATATAATTCCGCGCTTATTATTTTACAGTCTCGATAAAGTTGAATTATGAGTAAAAACGAAGCGGTTACCGTTACAAATTTCATTCATCAGATCGTTGAGAAGGATCTAGAGCAGGGGACTCATCAGGATAAGGTTGTTACCCGTTTCCCACCAGAGCCCAATGGTTTTCTTCACATTGGCCACGCCAAATCGATCTGTCTGAACTTTGGAACGGCGGAAAAGTACCAAGGCGTCTGCAATCTTCGTTTTGATGACACTAACCCTGAGAAAGAGTCGCAAGAGTACATCGATGCGATAACTCGGGACGTTGAGTGGTTGGGTTACACGTGGAGTGGTGACATTCGCTACACATCAAACTACTTCGACCAACTTTACGCTTGGGCCGTTCACCTTATTCAGGAAGGCAAAGCGTTTGTCTGCGAACTGAATGGCGAAGAGATGCGTCAGTACCGTGGCAACTTGACTGAGCCGGGCAAAAACAGTCCGTTCCGTGATCGTTCACCTGAAGAGAACCTAGCGCTGTTTGAGAAGATGCGTGATGGTGGATTCGAAGAGGGTGAGGCCGCTTTGCGAGCCAAGATTGATATGGCATCGCCCAACATGAATATGCGAGATCCAGTGATCTACCGTATCCGAAAAGCGCATCACCACCAAACCGGCGATAAATGGTGTATCTACCCAAGCTATGACTTTGCTCATGGTCAGTCTGATGCGATTGAAGAGATTACTCACTCTATTTGTACCCTCGAGTTTGAGGATCACCGCCCGTTGTATGACTGGTTTGTTGCCAACTTGCCGGTGCCCGCAACACCTCGCCAGTATGAATTTGCACGCCTTAATCTGAATTACACCATTACCTCCAAGCGTAAGCTGAAACAGCTAGTCGATGAACAGCACGTTTCAGGCTGGGATGATCCGCGCATGCCAACCATCTCTGGTTTGCGTCGTCGTGGTTACACACCTGAATCGATTCGTAACTTCTGTGACATGATCGGTGTAACTCGCTCTAACTCCACCGTCGATATGGGTATGCTGGAAGCGGCTATCCGTGAAGATTTGGATGCTAAGTCTCCCCGTGCCATGTGCGTGACAGATCCCATCAAATTGACCATTACCAACTATGAAGAGGGTAAAGAGGAGTGGTTTGAAGTGCCTGTTCACCCCAAAGATGAGTCCATGGGTGTACGTCGCATTCCGTTTACGAAGAACCTTCTGATCGAACGTGAAGACTTTGCCATGGAAGCCCCTAAGAAGTGGAAGCGTTTGGCACCAGGATTTGCCGTGCGTCTGCGTGGTGCATTTTGTGTGACCTGTGAAGAGGTCATCACGAATGATCAAGGCGAAGTCACCGAGTTGATGGTGACCTACGATCCGGCGACTAAAGGTGAAAACCCAACCGATTACAAGCCCAAGGGTGTCATTCATTGGGTCAGCGCAGATAACTCAATCCCCTGTGAAGTGCGTCTATACGATCGACTATTTACAGAAGCGAACCCAGATGGGGATAAAGAGCGCGATTTCTTAGAGTTTATTAATCCAGAGTCGCTATCGGTATTCCCTAATGCCCGTGTCGAAGTGGGTATGGCCAATGCGGCCGTAGAGAGTCGTTATCAGTTTGAGCGTCAGGGCTTCTTTGCAGTGGATCCAGACAGTAACGCTGATCGTTTAGTGTTCAACCGCACAGCGGGTCTTCGTGACTCTTGGGCGAAAATGGCTAAATAGATGCGCTGGATCTCTCTAGCTCTTCCACTGTTTATTTTGATCGGTTGTTCATCTTCTCCGGTTAATCAAGCGCAGTGGTCAGAGCAGAGATTGATGCCAACATCGATTCGATCACTCAGTGACAGTTTGCCAGAAGGGTCTGGTTTAGCGCTCCGTAACGAGACCTTATGGTCCATCAATGATGGGGGCAATGAGCCAAACCTGTATGGTTTGAATTTGAGTGATGGAGCTGCCTCAGAGGTAAAACAGATTACCGTAAGAAATGCGGCTAATCTTGATTGGGAGTCACTGATCACAACCAGCGAGTCACTGGTTATTGCTGATTGCGGTAACAATCGCGGAGATCGTATCTGGTTTCAGTTTCACTCAATCGGATGGGGTCAGTTAGAGGGTAGTCAAGGTTTAGTGGATGCTAAAACCATCCATGTGAAGCTGGCTGATGTCACTCCAGCGGTAGAGCGTCAAGATCATAATCGTGACTGTGAAGCGGTGACAGAGGTCGATGGAGACTACTGGCTCTTTACTAAGAATTGGCAGGATCAAAAAAGTCGTCTCTACATTATTGATCCACACCAAGACCGGCAGTCGGTAAGGTCGCAAGCGACCTTTGATGTGGCAGGTTTAATTACCGGAGCTGATTATGACTCAACGAGTCGTCGTTTGGCGCTGATTGGTTATGGTAGTGGCTTTGCCGTAACACAGCCCTTCGTCTGGGTCATCCCAGTGGATCAAGGGCAGGTTGAATTTGATCAGGCTGTGCGCTATTCACTGGCCAAGATGGGACAGTGGGAAGCGATACACTGGCACCAAGGTAATTTATTGATTTCACGCGAGACCAGCCCTCTGGGCGGCGCGTTGTTGGCAGAGGTTAAGCTGCCAACTCTAATGCATTAATACGGATAGAGTATGTTTCAACTATACAACACACTTTCAAAATCAAAGCAGCCATTCACACCGATTGAAGCGGGTAAAATCCGCATGTACGTCTGCGGGGTGACGGTCTACGATCTGTGTCATATAGGTCATGCACGAGTAATGGTCTCGTTTGATGTTATTACTCGTTACCTGCGGGCACGTGGTTGGGAGGTTGAGTATGTTCGAAACATCACTGACGTCGATGACAAGATTTTAAAGCGAGCCGCTGAAAATGGTGAAACGCCAGATCAGTTGACCCAGCGCATGATCGAAGCGATGCATGAAGATGAAGCGTCATTGAATGTGTTGCGTCCGGATCAAGAGCCGCGTGCCACGCATCACATTCAAGATATTATCGATATGGTCCAAGCCCTAATTGATAAGGACTTTGCTTATGCAGCGACTAATGGTGATGTCTACTACCGTGTCGAGAAGTTTGAAAATTACGGACGTCTGACCAACAAAGTGATTGATGAGCTTCGTTCGGGTGCTCGTGTCGAGGTAGAGGCGGCTAAAGAGAGTCCGCTCGATTTTGTGCTTTGGAAAGCAGCGAAACCCGGTGAAACCAGTTGGGAGTCGCCTTGGGGGGCTGGTCGTCCAGGTTGGCACATTGAGTGTTCAGCGATGTCTAAGTGTTGCCTGGGTGAAACCTTCGATATTCACGGCGGTGGTCCGGATCTACCTTTCCCGCACCATGAAAACGAGATTGCGCAATCAGAAGCAGCCAATGGTAAGACTTATGTAAATTACTGGATGCATGCAGGCCCTGTTCGAGTGAATAAAGAGAAGATGTCCAAGTCGTTGGGTAACTTCTTTACGATCCGTGAAGTGCTTAGAGAGCATAACCCAGAGGTGGTGCGCTACTTTCTTTCGAGTGTGCATTACCGCTCTTCAATTGATTACTCATTGGATAGCCTTAAAGAGGCTCGTTCAGCACTGGATCGTTTTTATCAGGCACTTGATGGGGTAGAGGTTCCCGAGACAGATATCCCTAGTAACGATTACACAGATCGTTTCTTTGCAGCGATGGATGATGACTTTAATACACCGATGGCATTTGCGGTGCTGTTTGAGATGGCCAGTGAGCTAAATCGTCTGAAAGGTAAAGATGATACCTCGGC
>CATEEE010000133.1 GCA_949499045.1 Marinobacterium sp. xm-d-530
AGGGCCGACTCATCAATGCTGGTGTGTTGGGTAAACAGTATGCCGTCGGCCGGAATGGAGTGACCGGGTTTAACCATTACACGATCACCTGAATTAAGTTCTGTCACAGGGACAAGCTGTTCGCCCGTTTCGGTTACCCGTGTTGCGCTGGCTGGAAGAATATTGGCTAGTTCATTACCTGCCATGCCGGTTCTGTGGCGAGCTTTCATCTCAAAGAAACGGCCAATCAACAGGAAGAAGGTGAACATCGAGACCGAGTCATAGTAGACCTCACCGCTCTGTGTGATCGTCGCCCATACACTGGCTAGATACGCGCCACCTATGGCGATCGATACCGGTACATCCATACTTAAATGTCGAGTGCGAAGATCTCGTTTGGCCGCGACAAAGAAGGGGCGCGAAGCATAAAATACAACCGGGGTGGCCACAATGAAGCTGGTCCAGCGGATAAAGTTCTGGATGTGCTCTTCCATGAAGAAGGCATCACCTAGATAGAGTGCCGATGACATCATCATCACCTGCATCATGCCGACACCAGCCACACCGAGTCGGCGCATCGCCTTCTTCTGCTCCTGTTCGTAGAGCTTCTCTTCTTGGTTAGGCGTAAATGGATGTGGCGTGTAACCGATCGAAATGATGGCAGCCATCAATTCGCTTAACGGTTTCACTGAGGGGTTCCAAACGAGTCGAGCACGGTGGTTGGTTAGGTTGACAGTAAAACTAGTGACACCATCCTGATCTGTCAGGTGTTTCTCTAAAAGCCAAACACACGCAGCACAGTGGATCCCTTCAATAACAAACAGGGCTTCTTTACGTTCGGTGTCAATGGTTCTGACGAATGGTGCTTGAATGGATTCATTATCGTAGAGTGCGAGTTGATCTTCAGACTCTATCTCGGTGGGGCGCTCTTGCTGTTGGTTGCCGCGGTGTTGGTAGTACTTATCTAAACCTGCCCCTAGGATCGTTTGAGTGACAGCGCGGCAGGCTGGGCAACAAAATGACTCTTGCTTTCCATCAATCGAAAGCTCAACGTTCACCCCCTTGGGAATTGGGGTGGCACAGTGAAAACAAGAGTTTTTTTGATTACTCATTTTGGTCTGTTAGAACTTACCCACCTTAAACGTGTTTTGATCGTATGGCGGCAATATTTCGCGACGCAGGCGCCAGTTACCCTCTCTGTTGGTAATGATCAGGTAGCGTTTGCCGGTTAGCGTGCTTTGTAGGTTGCCAACGTAGATACCGGTATCGCCCACTGAGCGAACTGTTAGGCTTTGATCATACTTCTGGTGGGTAGGGTGGACCAGATCCACTGAGAGTTGATCACCCAAAAAACTATTCGATTTAAGATCTAGGCGAATGTCGCCTGTTAGTGTGTCTAGTAGAACTTCACCATGAATGCCTAAGCGATCTGCTTCATCGGAACGGCTGGTGTCGACATTGGTGCCGCGTGCCTCCTTAAAGTAATCGTCTTTAACCACGCCATCCATAGTGGTAATGGCTAGGTAAAGGAAGGTTGTTCCATAGATAAACACCGCAATCAATGGCGCTAATACAAACCATAACCATTTCTGCTTGTACCAAGGGCCAATGTCGTGAGTCTGTTCAGTCATGTAAACCTCAAAATAGTGACTAAAATAAAGCGCGGATACCCC
>CATEEE010000134.1 GCA_949499045.1 Marinobacterium sp. xm-d-530
ATGACATCTATCGTTACCTAAACTTCGATCAGATGGAAAACTACGTAGAGAAAGCCTCTTCAGTGATTCCAACGGTTCAAGCTTAATCTGTTGATTAACGCTTAAAAAAACCCGGCATTAGCCGGGTTTTTTTGTGCATTCTCTGGTACAGGGTTCCCGTGACTGGCTTCAGCCTGACATCCACTGCATCAACGTCTTCCAGAGAGCAGTTGCTTAATCCCCTTAACCCCCATCTCACGCAATAGCTCTACATTGCGTTCTGGCACTGAGTTGATGTCAGGGTGTGTTTCGACAGCCCAAGCGACGCTTGCTTCGCGCAGCAGATGCATCATAGGGTAAGGTGAACGATTAGTGTGATTTGCAGGATCGATCTCGGCGACACTCTCAAATTGATAATCTGGATGAAAACCAGCAACTTGGAACACACCCGAATACCCTAACGCCTCAATCAGCTCGTCGACGCCCGCCAAATAATCTAGATAGGTATCAAATTCTATCGCAAAGTTTGGGTGAATCAACAGAGTCGTTTCGATCGACTTATCGTTCACTAGGCCCTCTAGTTCTTCGACAAGAAGTTGAGTAATCGATTCCATTTCACCGCCTGGATAGACTACATACCGTAACTGATTTTGATCGATGCTACGCTTAGCAAAGGGACAGAGATTAAGTCCGACGACCATTTTATCCACCCAATGCTGAGTGACTTGGATTACTTCATTCTCAAAATCAGACATTTATAGAAACTCTTAGAAAATTAGCCAATACCTAATTATACCCAAGTGCCTGTAGAGCAGATAATTTGGTATCAATCTGTCAAGACAAAAAAGAGGATTTTTTGACCCTTTTTATTACTCACAAAATCTGTGGATAACTTGGTGAATAATGTTTGGAAGAAGTGCGCTATTACCGATGAACTGGGGCATTCAGCAAATTGGTTCAAATTTAAACCGTTAAAAATTAACTCAATTAAATCAATAACTTAGATTATTCAATATGATTTTTATAATTTTTATAAATATTTTTCAGTTTTTTTCTAACAAAAAACTTGCACTGTGAACAAAAATTATTTTTGTCTCAATTTGGTGCGTTTTCAGAGGGGTTGATCGGCGTCTGGAATTTCGATCTCTATATGCCCTTTGGGACGACAACAGCAGGTTAAAACCTCCCCCTCTGCACAATCAACTAATGCGTCCTGAACAGGTTCAACATCACCATCTAATAGACGCACCTTGCAACATCCACAGTATCCACCGCGGCAGTTGTAAGGTGCAGGGATCTGTTGAGCCTCCAGTGCGTCAAGCAATGAAAACTCATACTGATAGTAGAAGGTATGATGGTTGCTGACTTTGATGCGTGGGATACCCGACATCGTCAAACCCTCAAGTTAAAGGTCAAAACCTTCGAAGTCCTCGTCCCCTACTTCGTTGTCGATCTGACCAACTAAGTAAGAGCTGATTTCCGACTCCTGAGGAGCCACTTGCACGTTGTCACTCACCAACCATGAGTTCATCCAAGGTAGTGGATTTGCACGGTTCTCGAAGATCTCTTCAAGGCCAAGAGCTTTCATGCGTACATTGGTAATGTACTCGACGTAATCACCTAAAATTCGAGCGTTTAGACCGATCATTGATCCATGACTAAACAGGTATTCTGCCCACGACTTCTCTTGTTCGGCCGCTTCACGAAATAGTTTGATCACTTCCTCTTTCTGCTCAACAGCGATCTGTTTGAAATCAGGATCATCAGCACCAGATGCCATAATGTTGATCATGTGCTGTGTGCCAGTTAAATGCAGCGCTTCATCACGTGCGATGAGACGGATAATCTTTGCATTACCCTCCATTACAGCACGCTCTGCGAATGCGAATGAGCAAGCAAAGCTGACGTAGAAACGGATCGCTTCCAGTACGTTTACTGATACCAGCGTTAGGTAGAGTTTGGTTTTGATGTTATAGAGCGTGGCATCGATCAGCTTACCATCGATAGTGTGCTTACCTTCACCATGAATGGTGTAGACATTCACTAGCTCGATCAACTCATCGTAGAGACGCGTGACCGATTCAGCGCGCTCAACGATCTCTGGATTCGTGACGATGGTATCGAATACCCTAGACGGTTCAGTCACAATGTTACGGATAATGTGTGTGTACGAGCGACTGTGGATAGTCTCACTGAAGGCCCAAGTTTCAAACCAGGTCTCAAGCTCAGGGATAGAGACGATCGGCAAGAAAGCGACGTTTGGAGAACGACCCTGGACCGAATCCAGAAGTGTTTGATATTTCAGGTTGCTCAAGAAGATATGCTGTTCATGTTCTGGCAACGCCATGAAATCTTTACGGTCAGTACTAAGATCAACCTCTTCTGGACGCCAAAAGAAAGAGAGCTGCTTCTCGATCAGCTTTTCAAAAATCGGGTATTTCTGTTTGTCATAACGCGCAACGTTAACACTGCGGCCAAGAAACATCGGTTCGCGAGTTGCATCATGATTACTGGTACTGAATGTAGAGTAAGACATCTGCCCTAACCTCTTCGTAATTATTTTAAACGGCCGCCCGAAGGACTGGGCGGCGTAATACAGATTTAAAGTTTACAAGCGCCGCCTTCACAGCCACCCATATCATCGTGCTGATCTTTAGCACCGTCACGAGTGTTATGGTAATAGAGTGTTTTAACACCGTACTTGTAAGCGGTCAGAAGATCTTTCAACAACTGCTTCATTGGCACCTTCTCGCCTGGGAACTTAGCCGGGTCGTAGTTGGTGTTTGCAGAGATTGATTGGTCTACGAACTTCTGCATGATACCGACCAATTGCAAGTAGCCTTCATTATTAGGAATAGACCACAGCAGTTCGTAGTTGTCTTTTAGTTCAAGATACTCTGGCACAATCTGCTTCATCACACCGTCTTTACTCGACTTAACCGATACATACCCGCGTGGTGGTTCGATACCGTTAGTTGAGTTAGTTATCTGCGATGAAGTCTCACACGGCATCAATGCAGTGAGGGTACTGTTACGAAGACCAAATTCACGGATATCCTCACGAAGCGTCTCCCAGAAGTAGTTCAGTGGCTCTTCACAGAAGGTATCAACTTCACGCTTATAGGTATCGATTGGCAGAATACCCTGCGCATAGGTTGTTTCATTGAATTTAGGACATGCGCCCAACTCTTTCGCCAAGTTATTCGAAGCCTTCAACAAGAAGTACTGGATCGCTTCAAACGTACGGTGTACAAGACCATTAGCACTGCCATCAGAGTAACGAACAGAGTTCTTAGCTAGGTAGTAAGCCATATTGGTTACACCAACACCTAGGGTACGACGACCCATGGTCGCTGTGTAAGCAGCGGGGACAGGGTAATCTTGGTAATCCAACAGACTGTCTAGCGCACGAACGATTAGCTCTGATAGCTCTTCAAGTTCGTCTAAGCTCTCTAGTGCACCCAGATTAAAGGCCGACAGAGTACAGAGTGCGATTTCACCGTCCGGATCATTCACCTCTTTCAAAGGCTTAGTTGGCAGTGCAATTTCAAGACAGAGGTTAGACTGCTTAACCGGCGCAACGGTAGGATCAAATGGGCTGTGTGTATTACAGTGGTCGACATTCTGAATGTAGATGCGACCAGTCGATGCACGTTCAGAAGCAAGAATACCGAACAGCTCAACCGCTTTGATCGTCTGCTTGCGGATATTGGGATCCTGCTCGTACTGCTCATAGAGACGTTCAAACTCGTCTTGGTCAGCAAAAAATGCATCGTACAGGCCTGGAACTTCATGTGGGCTGAACAGGGTAATGTTGCCACCTTTGATTAAGCGCTGATACATCATACGGTTGATCTGTAAACCGTAATCTAGGTGACGCACACGGTTCTCTTCAACGCCTCGGTTGTTCTTGAGAACGAGTAGTGACTCAACTTCCAAGTGCCAAATGGGGTAGAACAGAGTTGCTGCACCACCACGAACACCGCCTTGCGAACAGCTTTTAACCGCTGTCTGGAAGTGCTTGTAGAAAGGTATACATCCGGTGTGGAAAGCTTCGCCCTGACGAATCGGACTACCCAAGGCGCGGATGCTACCAGCGTTGATCCCGATACCGGCACGCTGTGAAACGTATTTAACAATCGAAGAGGCCGTCGCATTGATCGAATCCAGACTGTCACCCGTTTCAATCAACACACAGGAGCTGAACTGACGAGTCGGCGTGCGAACACCTGCCATGATCGGCGTCGGTAGCGATAGTTTGAATAGAGAACACGCATCATAGAAACGTTTTACATAACCTAGGCGTGTCTCTTGTGGGTATTTAGAGAATAGGCAGGCTGCCACCAACATATAAAGTTGCTGCGGACTCTCATAGATCTTACCCGTTACACGGTTTTGCAGTAAGTATTTACCTTCAAGCTGTTTTACAGCAGCGTAACTGAAGTTCATGTCGCGGTCATGAGCCAAATAGTCGTTCAGCTCATTGAATTCTGCTTCAGTGTAGTC
>CATEEE010000135.1 GCA_949499045.1 Marinobacterium sp. xm-d-530
CCCTGCATCGGATGCGCGTTTAAAGTAGGACTCTGCTTTCACATAATCTTGCTCTAGCCCTTTGCCAAATAGATGCATGTAACCAAACAGAAAATTGCCTCTGGGGTCTTCATTAAGTTTTAGATCGCGGGCACCGGCGATTGCTGTAGGGTAGTTCTTGTTGAACAGCGCTTGCCAGGTATCTTTGAAACTCGCCGCATGTAAAGGTGTTGATAGCATTACAATCAGAAGGGTAAGGATTTTCATCATTAGCTCAGCTCCCAAAACGCTTCAATCAAGGGGTTCTTTAAGCTACGAGTTAGTGTAAACAGGCCGATCTCATAGGGCTTAAGAGCGGGTTGTACATCCAGAATTTTAATTCTCTCGACAAGCGGGCTGTTATCCAAAACAATTTTGGGTACAACACCGATGCCGAACCCAAGACTGACCATGCTTACGATCGCCTCATTACCGGCAACTTGCGCGTAGATATTTGGAGTAATGCCTTGCTCGCTTAGCCAGTCGTCGACCCTACTGCGAGCAACACCCGCTTCAGAAAGAATCATAGGGGTGCTCTGCCAATCTTCAATGCTCCTGGGTGTGTGATTAGGCAAATTAGGCTGTGCCTGTGCGGGCGCAATGAAGACTAAAGGGGATTGTGTGATCGGTTTAAATGATAGGCTTTTACTCAGAGAGTCGGGCTGAGCGGCAATGGTGATCTCTTCTACACCCTCTTGGATGCGTGCTATGGCACGATCGGGATCCCCTGTGTGAAGCTTTATCTCTATATGAGGGTGCACCTGCCGAAACCGGTTTAATAACTCGTACAGAAAGCTGTAACTCGCGGTAACCGAACAGTAGATGCTAATCTCACCACTGAGTTGTCCTGTTTTATCGGTCAACTCGCTTCGAATAAGATTCCACTGACTGTAGGTCTCTCTGGCGTATTGGAGAAAGCGTTGACCCTCTTGAGTCAGTACGACGGTTCGGTTGTCACGTTTAAACAGCTCTACGCCCAGCTCCTCTTCAAGCTGACGAATGTTTCTAGAGAGTGCTGACAAACTGACATGGCACTCTTCACTGGCTCGGCCAAAGTGGAGTGTATCGGCGAGTGCTAAAAACTGTTTTAGGTTTTTCAAATTCATAGAGCCAGTGTATCTGAACTGTTCCGCGTTGCGCAAATTGGGATGTTGTGTTGCAAATATATCAATTTAAGAAACTATTGGTTTTGCTTACAATGCATCTACTTTGATTAGAACTCTACGTGTCGTTAAGCGACGCACCACCCAATTAAATTAGGATCTGTTTAGCATGGCTAATTACTTCAATACACTGCCTCTTCGTGAGCAGCTAGCGGAACTGGCAAAATGCCGTTTCATGGATATGTCTGAATTTGCTGATGGCGTTGAAGCGCTTAAAGGCAAAAAAATGGTTGTTATCGGTTGTGGTGCGCAAGGCCTTAACCAAGGTCTTAACCTACGTGATTCAGGCCTAGACGTCTCTTATGCTCTACGTCCAGAAGCAATTGCTGAAAAACGTCAGTCTTGGAAAAACGCAACGGACAACGGTTTCACTGTTGGTACTTACGAAGAGCTAATCCCAACAGCGGACGTCGTTCTTAACCTTACTCCAGATAAGCAGCATACTGCCGTAGTTAACGCAGTGATGCCTCTAATGAAAGAGGGCGCTTGCCTATCTTATTCTCACGGCTTCAACATCGTGGAAGAGGGCATGCAGATCCGTGATGACCTGACCGTTATCATGGTTGCTCCTAAGTGTCCTGGTTCAGAAGTACGTGCTGAATACGTGCGTGGCTTTGGTGTTCCTACACTGATCGCTGTTCACGAAGACAACGATCCTAAAGGTGAAGGTCTAGCACTGGCTAAAGCTTACGCTGTCGGTACTGGCGGTCACAAAGCGGGCGTTCTCATGTCATCTTTCATCGCCGAAGTTAAGTCTGACCTTATGGGTGAGCAGACTATCCTTTGTGGTATGTTGCAGACGGGTTCTATCCTATGTTTCGACAAGATGGTTGAAGAGGGTATCGACGCTGGTTACGCATCTAAACTGATTCAGTACGGTTGGGAAACCATCACTGAAGCACTTAAGTACGGCGGCGTGACAAACATGCTAGACCGTCTATCTAACCCAGCTAAGATCAAGTGTTTCGATCTTGCTGAAGAGCTTAAAGTGATCATGCGCCCGCTTTACAACAAGCACCAGGACGACATCATCAACGGCACTTTCTCTCGCGTAATGATGGAAGACTGGGCGAACGATGACGCTAACCTTCTTAAATGGCGTGCAGAGACTGCAGAGACTAACTTCGAGAAGACACCAGCTGGCGACGTAGAGATTACTGAGCAAGAGTACTTTGACAAAGGCATCCTAATGGTTGCTATGGTTAAAGCGGGTGTTGAGCTTGCATTCGAAACAATGACAGCAGCTGGCATCATCGCTGAGTCTGCATACTACGAGTCACTGCACGAAACTCCGCTGATCGCGAACACCATCGCTCGTAAGAAGCTTTACGAAATGAACGCAACAATCTCTGACACTGCAGAGTACGGCTGTTACCTATACAACCACGCGTGTGTACCGCTTCTAGGTGACTTCATGAAGGGCATCAAATCAGACGTTATCGGTAAAGGTCTCGACCTAGACGACAACGGCGTAGATAACGCTCGTCTAATCGAAGTAAACGCTGAACTTCGCGCTCACCCAGTTGAAGCGATCGGTTCAGTGCTTCGTGGCCACATGGCAGACATGAAGAAGATCGTTTAATTTTAGTTAAAATTAAATGACCCAAAGCCGAGTGCCTCGCAAGGAGTACTCGGCTTTATGCTTTTTATAAACCTTATTTGTTGATTAGGAATCCCCATGTCGACATCCATTCGCATTGAAAACCTTGACGTAAACTTTGATGAACGCTTTGACCTTAAAGGGGTCAACTGGACCATAGAACCCAATCAGCACTGGGTTATTACAGGTTCCAACGGATCTGGTAAGTCGGCGCTTGCAGCTGTTTTGGCGGGGTTTGGTGATGCATTGAATGGATCCATGAAGGGTGTGCCAAGCAGAGTAGGCTTGGTCTCTTTCGAAGCTCAGGCTGAATTGATCAAGCAGGAGCTAAAAAAGGATGACGCCGATATTTTAGATGTTATCTCTGAAGGGACTCCAGTTCGTGAGATGATCTTTGAATATTGCGAAGATCAACTGTTAGCGGCTGAGTTAGTTGAGCAATTCGGTCTATCACCGCTACTGGATAGGGCGTTTCGTAAGCTTTCTACCGGTGAGAGCCGCAAGATGATGTTGGTCCGTGCGCTGGCCAATAATCCTGAACTTTTAATATTAGATGAGCCCTTTGACGGGCTGGATGCTGATACGCTTTCGATGCTACAGAAGCATTTGGCCAGCATCATTGATACAACACCAATGATTATGGTGTTAAACCGTTTTGACGAAATGCCCGATTTTATTACCCATGTCGCCTATATGGAGAAAGTGGTTAATGATGCAGGACGTTTAGCGTTTCAGGTCGATCGTAGCGATGAGTCGGCCTATGCCGAACTCTATCAATTGCTCCATTTGAAAACGACGGATTTAGAGGTTCCTCCAGCCGATCCAGCCAACCCGCTACCTGAGCTGGATCCTAATGATCCTTTGGTCAAGCTATCAGATATCACTATAAAGTACAGTGATGCGGTGATTGTTGACGGCTTTAATTGGACGATAGATCCGGGGCAGCATTGGCAGTTAAGTGGCCCTAATGGCAGTGGTAAAACCGGTGTTTTATCGTTGATTACAGGCGATCACCCACAGTGTTATGTCAACGACATCTTTGTGTTTGGTTTCCAACGAGGCAATGGTGAAAGTATTTGGCAGATCAAACAATTTATTGGCTATGTGTCGACGGCACTTCAATGGGAGTATCGCGTCAGCATCAGCTGTAAAAATGTGATCATTTCCGGCTTCTTTGACAGCATCGGTATGTATACCAAATCAACCGATAATCAGAAGATGATCGCTGATCAATGGCTTGCGCTATTAGGTATGCAGGATCGCGCCGATGTACCGTTCAATAAGCTCTCATACGGAGATCAGCGACTGTTATTGATCGCACG
>CATEEE010000136.1 GCA_949499045.1 Marinobacterium sp. xm-d-530
ACCTCATGAAATAGCGGCCCCTCGATAAACCGAAAACCGCCACTATTGGCATCGAACACTTCACTACCCGTCAAATCCGCTGGCATTAGGTCCGGTGTAAATTGAACACGCTGATAGCGGGCACTCATCCCGGCAGCAAGCGAGTGAACCAAGGTCGTTTTAGCCAGACCCGGTGGCCCCTCAAGAAGAACATGCCCACCACAGAGCAGCGCGACCAGAAGCCGGTCGATCACCGATTCCTGGCCCACGATGATCTCTTCGATTTTTGATCTTAACTGATGCAGTGATTGCAGGTCGTTCACATTTCAAACTCATTCGATGAAGTAGACGGTCATTGTAGCCAATTTGGTTATAGCGTTATAGATCTTTGATTTAAACAAAAAGAGCGCCCTGCGGCGCTCTTCTTAATCAAAGGCGTTGGTTAATTACTATCTAAGCGGTTGAGACCCGCCAGCGCCGCAACACGGTAGGCTTCCGCCATGGTTGGGTAGTTAAACGTGGTGTTTACGAAGTACTTCACAGTATTCGCCTCACCCTCTTGCGCCATGATCGCTTGACCGATGTGAATAATTTCGGAAGCTTGGTCACCAAAACAGTGGATCCCAAGGATCTCAAGAGTTTCACGATGGAATAGTATTTTCAGCATACCAACCGGTTCACCCGAAATCTGAGCTCGCGCCGTATCTTTGAAGAAAGCCTGGCCCACTTCGTAAGGAACAGAAGCAGAAGTGAGTTCCTCTTCAGTTTTACCGATCGAACTGATCTCTGGAATGGTGTAGATACCGGATGGCACTTCACTAACAAAACGGAAATCATCGGCATCCAACATATCTTCAGAAGCAGCTCGCCCTTGGTCCAGAGCCGCTGAAGCCAATCCAGGCCAGCCGATCACATCACCCACTGCGTAGATACCATCGACTTCCGTACGGTAGTGATTATCAACCTCCAGCTGTCCACGACCGTTGGCATTTAACCCAACCTTATCAAGATCAAGTTGTGCCGTATTACCCGTACGACCGTTACACCATAGGAAAGCATCAGTACGAAGAACTTTGCCCGACTTCATGGTGATTACAACACCGTTCTCTGTGCCTTCGATCTTGTCATACTCTTCGTTGTGACGAATCATCACTCCGTTGTTGCGTAGGTGGTAACTCAACGCGTCAGAGATCTCGCCGTCCAAGAATGACAGAAGACGATCACGGTTATCGATCAGATCCACTTTTACCCCTAAACCACTGAAGATAGAAGCGTATTCACACCCGATAACGCCCGCACCGTAGATGACCATGTTACGCGGTGTATGGCAAAGTTTAAGCACGGTGTCTGAGTTGTAGATACGTGGGTGGTTAAAATCGACATCCGGTGGACAATATGGGCTAGAGCCGGTTGCGATGATGATGTTTTTCGCTTTGAGCGTATCAGCACTGCCGTTGTTACCCGCAATACTCACCTCGGTTTTCGAAACCATTTTGGCTTCACCAAAGAAGAGATCAACACGGTTACGAGCATAGAAGTTTGTGCGCAGCATAACCTGATTGGAGATTACTTTTTCTGCACGACTTAAGACTTTAGGAAATGAGAACCAACGTGGCTCACCGATATCACGGAACATGGGGTTGGTATTGAACTCGATGATCTGTTTAACCGAGTGACGCAGCGCCTTCGAAGGGATCGTACCCTTGTGTGTACAGTTACCACCAACCGAAGACTGCTCTTCGATCACAGCTACACGGCGACCTTTCTTCGCTGCATTCATTGCAGCACCTTCACCCGCAGGACCAGAGCCAATTACCACAACATCGTATTCGTAGGCTGCCATTTAGTACCTCAACTTTCCTTGTCGTTATAAGCGATCGATTTACTTAACTTCGTAAGCTAGATCGTCTTTTTTAATCTCTTTCTTTTGAACAGTGTCTTGTTCGCCATCACAATCTTCTGGACGACCGCCACAGATATCACAAACGGCATCCATGCCCAGTGCACTCATGCCTCCACAAGAGCCTTTAATCGGCTTATTCGAGAAGATAACGCCTACTGACATACCAACGATCACAACCAGTAGAACAATAAATGTAATTACCATAATTTCCATGGTTCACTCCTCTTCTTGAACAAAGGCTTCAAACTCTGCTGTCGCCCGTTCGATAAATGTATCGCCCTGCTCTGACTTGTATAAGAAGTAGGCCGCTATTCCCTCTTCTTGGGCGAACTCAAACCCTTTAGTTTCGCCCATCACCATCAAGGTCGTGGCCAAAGCATCCGCTTCAGCACAGGTCGGTGTCAGTACGGTTACTGATGCTAAGCGGTGGGTAATCGGTTTTCCTGTCTCTGGGTTAATGGTGTGTGAAAAACGAACACCCTCTTCCTCAAAGTAGTTTCGGTAATCGCCCGAGGTAGCTATCGCCGTATCCTTTACATTGATGATGCGCCCAATACTGCGCTCCATCGATGCTGGAGATTCAATGGCAATGCGCCAGTGTGTACCATCGGGCTTTAAGCCTTTAGCTCTTAACTCACCGCCAATCTCAACCAGATAGTTTTGAATACCCTCGGCTTCTAAAATCTCAGCCAGCTGATCAACACCATAACCTTTAGCAATGGCAGAGAGATCAACATACTGCTGTCCTAATTTTCGCAGACGAGAGGGGTCTTTTAAAACCTCGACTTTTTGGTAACCAATGCGCTCTTGCAAAGAAGCGATCTCAGCATCAGTCGGTGCTTTCTCAATTCGACCATTAGGACCGAAACCCCAGAGGTTAACTAGAGGTCCTACTGTGACATCAAAGGCCCCCGCTGAGCGTGCACTGATCGACAGTGATTGTTCTACAACCGCTGCAAGCGCATCCGAGACTTCCATCTCGCTAGCAGGTGGAAGTTTATTAAACGTTGAGAGTTCGCTGTTCGGTATATAGGTCGACATCTGCTGGTTAACGGTTGCAAGAACCTTCCCGGCACGATTACGAATATCAGTGATTCGATCTTCGTTAAGATCAACCCAGCGCATGCTAAAGGTGGTGCCCATGGTTTGACCATCAATGCCAACCACTTTCTCATTTTCAAATACGTTACAGCCCGTTAGAACAAAAACGGCCAGTAGCATAGCTACCGGCCATTTAATTAGGCTTTTAAACCCTGAGATCATCTACTAGCCACCGAAGTCATCAAGCATGATGTTCTCACGTTCAACACCTAGGTCGAGTAGCATGTCGATCACCGCTGCGTTCATCATTGGTGGTCCACACATGTAGTACTCACAATCTTCTGGTGCTTCATGATCCTTCAGGTAGTTCTCTAGAAGGACGTTGTGGATGAAGCCAGTCAGCCCCTCCCAGTTATCCTCTGGAAGTGGATCAGAAAGAGCTAGGTGCCATTCAAAGTTCTCATTCTCTTCAGCCAGCTTATCAAACTCTTCTGTATAGAAGGCTTCACGAACAGAGCGTGCACCGTACCAGAAAGAGATCTTACGCGAAGAGTTTAGACGCTTAAGCTGATCGAAGATGTGCGAACGCATAGGCGCCATACCCGCACCACCGCCGATGAATACCATCTCGTTGTCAGTCTCACGAGCGAAGAACTCACCGAACGGACCGTAAACGTCAATGGTATCACCTGGTTTCAGGCCAAATACGTACGATGACATGATGCCTGGTGGCACATCGTCACGACCTGGAGGTGGTGTTGCAATACGAATATTGAATTTAACCACTCCACGCTCTTCAGGGTAGTTCGCCATTGAGTAAGCACGAATGGTGGTTTCATCCACTTTAGAGACGTAACGCCAGATATCGAACTTATCCCAATCTGGGTGGTACTCATCTTCAATTGCAAAGTCTTTGTAGTTCACAGTGTGCGGTGGGCACTCAAGCTGAACGTAACCGCCTGCGCGGAAGTCGACGTTCTCACCTTCGGGCAGACGCAGAGTCAACTCTTTGATGAAGGTTGCAACGTTCGGGTTAGAGTCCACTGTACAGGTCCACTTCTTAACACCGAAGACATCATCTTCAACGTGAATTTTCATATCCTGTTTAACAGGGACCTGACAGCTTAGTCGCCAACCCTCTTTGGCCTCACGCATTGTGAAGTGTGACTCTTCAGTAGGAAGCATAGAGCCGCCACCTTCATGAACCTCACACTTACACTGGGCACAAGTACCGCCACCACCACAAGCAGAGGCAAGGAATACACCCTTGTCTGCTAGAGTCTGGAGCAACTTACCGCCTGCAGGGACCGTGATCGTTTTTTCAGGATCACCGTTAATTTCAATTGTTACATTGCCGGAGCTAACCAGCTTAGCGCGGGCAGCCAAGATAATAGCAACCAGTGCTAGTACCACGACTGTAAACATCACCACGCCTAGGATGATTTCTGCATTCATAGCTAATTCATTCCTCTACTAGTAGACCAGTTACAGAGACACGCCAGAGAACGACATGAAACCTAGTGACATCAGACCTACAGTGATGAAGGTGATACCTAGACCACGAAGACCCTCTGGTACATCTGAGTACTTCAACTTCTCACGAATACCAGCCAAAGCTGTGATCGCAAGTGCCCAACCGATACCTGCGCTCGTGCCGTAAACAACACTCTCACCAAAGGTGTAGTCACGTTCAACCATAAACAGCGCCGCACCCATGATTGCACAGTTAACTGTGATCAGTGGAAGGAAGACACCCAACGCGTTGTATAGCGCTGGAACAAATTTATCTAGGAACATCTCTAGGATCTGAACGATCGCAGCGATAACGCCGATGTAAGAGATGTAACCTAGGAAGCTAAGGTCAACTTCAGGGTAACCTGCCCAAGCCAATGCTCCTTCACGAAGCAGTAGATTGAAGATCAAGTTGTTAACCGGTGTCGTGATCGCCAATACAACGATAACCGCCACACCAAGACCAAAAGCTGTTTGAACCTTCTTAGAGATCGCCAAGAAGGTACACATTCCCAAGAAGAATGCGAGAGCCATGTTCTCAACAAAGATCGCCTTAACGGCAAGACTGATCATCTGTTCCATTAGTGAGAACCTCCTTTAGTGTTAGCCGCCATCTCAAAATCTGGCGCTTCAACCTGTTTTGGATCCCATGCACGGATGATCCAGATGAAGATACCGATTAGGAAGAAAGCACTTGGAGGAAGCAACAACAGACCGTTGCTCTGGTACCAACCACCATTAGTCACTAGCGGTAGAATTTCGACACCGAACAGTGAACCTGCACCAAATAGCTCGCGGAAGAAACCAACGAACATCAGTACGGCACCATAACCAAGACCGTTACCAATACCATCAAGGAAGCTTGGTAGTGGTGGGTTTTTCATAGCGAAGGCTTCAGCACGACCCATTACGATACAGTTAGTAATGATCAGACCCACGAATACCGAAAGCTGCTTAGAGATATCGTAAGCGTAGGCTTTTAGGAACTGGTCAACGACAATTACCAAGGATGCAATGATGGTCATCTGCACGATGATACGAATGTTGCCTGGGATATGGTTACGGATGATCGATACGAACATATTCGAAAATGCAGTAACCACGATAACGGCCAACGACATAACCAGTGCCGTAGCCATGTTTGACGTAACCGCCAGCGCAGAACATACACCCAAGATTTGCAATGCAATTGGGTTGTCCTTAAATATAGGGGTCGTCAAGATCTCTTTTGACTTAGCCATGATTAAGCGTCTCCTGCACGTAGGTTAGCCAAGAACGGAGCGTAGCCGTTTTTGCCCATCCAGAATTGAACAAGGTTAGTCACTCCGTTAGCCGTCAAAGTCGCGCCTGACAGGCCATCAACTTTGTACTCAGCATTAACTGTCGATGCATCAACCTTACCTTTGATTAGCTGAAGCTCAGGCTTCTGCATATCATTGGCGTAAACCTTTTTGCCAGGCCAGATCGCTTTCCAAGCTGGGTTATCTACCTCACCACCTAGACCCGGAGTCTCTGCGTGTGAGTAGAAGCCAAGACCAACAACCGTATTAAGATCACCCTCTAATGCTAAGAAGCCGTAAAGCGTTGACCATAGGCCGTAACCGTGAACAGGCAGAATGATCTTATCCATTGCACCGTTATTACCCTCAACTACATAGATCGGCATGTAGTTAGGCTGGCGTTTGATCGATGCTGTATCTTCATCACGTGACAGTGATTTTGATAGCGCAGGATCTTTTGCCGCTTTCTGGATATCAAACTTGGCACCGTCAACTGCATCAGTAAACTTGCCTGTCTCCATATCAACCACTTTTGTTGTGATCTGTGCGAATAGCTCATCAACCGATTTACCTGGTTGAAGTAGACCCGCTGCCGCAAGAATGTTTGTCTTACGGTCCAGGTCTTTGTTCGCAACCTGTTTCGGTTTAAGGATGACAGCAGCTGCTGACACCACAACCGAACAGATTACACATAGCAGAACGGTTACCGTAACCGTTTTGCTAATCGTATCGTTATTAGCCGACATTACGTGCGATCCTCCGTTTGATGTTCGCTTGCACCACGAAGTTATCGATGAGCGGTGCAAAGAGGTTCGCGAATAGGATCGCGAGCATCATACCTTCAGGGAATGCTGGGTTAACCACGCGGATCAAAACAACCATAACGCCGATTAGAGCACCAAACACCCACTTACCTTTATCCGTCATTGAGCCAGAGACTGGGTCGGTTGCCATAAAGAACATACCGAACGCGAATCCACCCATAACTAGATGCCAGTAGAAAGGAACACTGAACATTGGGTTGGTGTCAGAACCGATCGCATTAAATAGCAATGTTGTCGCCACCATACCGAGGAAGACACCGGCCACTATGCGCCATGCAGCAACACGCGCAAACAGCAACACAGCACCACCAATCATGATCGCCAGCGTTGAAGTCTCACCTACCGAGCCTTGGATCGCACCTAGGAATGCATCCATCCAAGTTACATTGGCAGCAAGAACGCCCTCGATGCCGCCTGCAGCCGCTAGACCAAGAGGCGTCGCACCTGAGAAGCCATCAACAGCAGTCCAGATCGCATCACCTGACATCTGTGCTGGGTAAGCAAAGAATAGGAAAGCACGACCAGTCAGCGCTGGGTTAAGGAAGTTTTTACCCGTACCACCAAATACCTCTTTACCAATTACCACACCAAAGCTGATGCCTAGCGCGACCTGCCAAAGTGGAACCGTAGGAGGAAGAATCAGTGAGAAAAGGATTGAAGTTACGAAGAAACCTTCGTTAACTTCGTGACCACGCTTCATTGCAAATAGGACTTCCCAGAAGCCGCCGACAATAAAGGTCGTTGCATAGATAGGTAGCCAGTACATAGCACCGTGCAGGATGTTATCCCAAGCGCTTGTTGCGTCATAACCTGCAAGAGCAGAGATAACCGCTCCACGCCAACCATCCGCCTCGGTCAGGCCGAGCACTTCCATTGCGCTATTTGCTTGGAAACCCACGTTGTATAGGCCCGCAAATACTGCTGGGAAAGTACACATCCAAACCAGTATCATCATGCGTTTAAGGTCAACCGCATCACGAACGTGAGAGGCTGTCTTAGTCACAGCACCTGGCGTGTAGAAGATGGTATCTACCGCTTCATAAAGCGCGTACCAATTCTCGTACTTACCACCTTTGTGGAAGTGAGGTTCTAAAGAATCAAAAAAACCACGTAAGCTCATAATCTTCTCCTTCTTAGGCTTCTTTCTCTATACGAGAAAGGTTATCGCGAAGGATCTCGCCGTACTCATATTTACCTGGGCAGGCAAATGTACATAGCGCCAGATCTTCCTCTTCCAGTTCAAGACAACCTAGGTCCATAGCAACAGCGATATCGCCGACAACCAATGAACGAAGAAGTTGAGTTGGAAGAATATCAAGGGGCATTAAACGTTCGAACTGACCGGTAGGAACCATGGCGCGCTCTGAACCGTTTGTTGTCGTTGTAAAGGCAAACTTCTTACCTGGCATGAACTTAGATGCAAACATGTTCATGACAGAGAACTTCTCTGTGCCTGGTGCTACCCAGCCCATGAACTCACGTTCTGTGCCTTCACGTAAAACACTCACCTGATTTGCATAACGCGCTAAGTAAGCCGTTGGGCCTGATGCATTAGCACCACTCCAAACAGAGCCATTGATCACTCGGTTATTGCCCGCTTTTAGCAGAACCGCTGTCAACTCATCGAGTGACGCGCCGACACGAGTTTTGAGTAGCGTAGGCACTTCAACTTGAGGACCTGCTAGCGATAGGTAGCGATCAGTGCTCAAACGACCTGTTGTAAATAACTTTCCGATCGCGATCACATCTTGGTAACCCAAATACCACACCTGCTTGTTGCGGTGAACCGGATCAAGGAAGTGAATGTGTGTACCTACGTTGCCTGCAGGGTGTGCACCTTCGAAGGTTTCAGTCGTAACGCCTGAAACTGAAGGAAGATCGGTACCTGGAGCAGCACATAGATAAACATTGTTGGCTTGAATGCGAGTCAGAACCGTTAGACCCTGTTCAAATGCCTCTTTTTCGGCACTTAGGACCGCACTAGGATCCATCGCCAATGGATTGGTATCCATCGCAGTCACAAAAATCGAGCTTGGTACCGCATCGACTGCTGGCACCTTACCGAAAGGGCGAGTTCTTAGAGAAGCCCACAGTCCTGAAGCAATTAGGTTTTCGCGAACCTGAGACTCTTCCAAAGAGGCCAGCTCAGATGCTGCGTAGCTAGAAAACTCAACTGCGTCTTCGTCTGAATCCAATTCAATGACGACAGACTGTAACACTCGACGTTCACCACGATTAATCGCAGCTACAACCCCGGCACCGGGAGCTGTGAATTGAACGCCATCATTCTTCTTATCAGTAAAGATCACCTGACCGAGTTTTACTCGATCCCCTTCTCGAACCATCATTGTTGGTTTAAGACCAACGTAATCGGCTCCAAGAAGCGCCACAGTTTTAACATCAGCTGAAGGGGATACCTTCTGTTCTGGTGCTCCTGTGATAGGCAGATCTAGACCCTTTCTGATCTTGATCATTCGCTTTATTCCAATCCGCTAAAAATTTTTAAAGCCTCGTACTGAAACCATCTCACTCTTTTGAAGCTCAATCGTACAGACGGACCTTTCCCAAAATCGCGCAAATTATACCTGACAGAGGTTTATCGCCGCTACTGAGGGAGAGGGGCTTTCATTGATTATGTAGTTAATTTACAGGACAAACAGCTAACTAATTTTGAATAAACAGTTAACGGTTTGTTATATAGATGCTTTTTAAAACTGAAGGGGTGGGTATTTATGCCGGACAGGAATAACCTGCCCAGAGGTGTGGAATAGTCCTAAAAAGTTAGTAGAGGTAAGGACTCCATGAGGGAGCACGAACATCACCGCGGGTATTTGGCATTCTAAAACGAACCTGACCATCTAGAGAGACTGCCGACAATACACCCTGGTTACCCTCTTGTGTTGCGTAAAGTACAACGCT
>CATEEE010000137.1 GCA_949499045.1 Marinobacterium sp. xm-d-530
ACAAAGGGACTTAAAACGGGAGCCAATAGATAGAGAAGGATTGCGATAACAATAAGAACGGAGAGAACAAACCAACGCTGCTGCATTATTCAGTCACTTCTTCAATTGATGAGCTCACATCAGCTGCAGGTTGTAGGATTGCATCGGCATCAGTCGCTAAGGGCTCCAATAAAGCTTCAAGGGTAGCCGGCTCTTCTAGTTGAAACGGCTTATATTGATAAGCATCGATACCCGTCTCCTCCAGC
The DNA here is from genome assembly GCA_949499045.1 of Marinobacterium sp. xm-d-530. Classification (GTDB taxonomy): domain Bacteria; phylum Pseudomonadota; class Gammaproteobacteria; order Pseudomonadales; family Balneatricaceae; genus Marinobacterium_E. The sequence continues at coordinate 246 of CATEEE010000137.1, forward strand.
CAAGATTTCTCGGCCAAAAGAGCACTCAATTCCGCAAGCCCGAGATCAGAACCTACCACTAAACGAGTTTCAACCTCGTCCATCTGCGATACGTACAAAAATTTAACTCCGTCAGTCTCTCTGAGTTTGCCAGTTACTCTTAATAGAGATGAGAGATCATTCAATCCGGTCACGCTGATCTCATGACCGCTGTGTTGGTAGTTACTCGAAACAATCGCTGCACTCGGTGTTGGCAATACAGGTGCCGCGGTTTCAACAGCAGAGATAACAGGTGCTTTTACCTGATCTATCTGAGCCGTTGGAGCTGCAACCGTTTCCGCTGTCATCGTTTCAGACTCTACGACGTTAGCAGGTGTCTGTTGGGCTGTTTCGTCTGCGGTAGAGAGCTCTTTAACGGTAGGACCTGCCTCTAAATCAAGTTGCATCTTCAGCCAGCTGACACCTAATGAGAGTCCATCACTGGTCACGGATGTGCGTAGATTTTGACTCACACCCTCCTTGATAAAGCGCCAGTTGATACCGCCATCGTTCAGTTGCACTAATACAGCAGCACCATTGCCCGTTCCGGCTGCGCTGCGTTGAAGCGCATCATCAATGGATTGACCTTGTATTAGTTTAGGGTAGAAGAGAGGCCCTACGCCAAACTCACTGGGCAGTGCAACTGAGATTGATTCAGATCGACCTTTTTCGACCAAAAACTGCACCCAACGAGCGCTTTCCTGCTCGGCTTTGACGGGCGTTTCGCGCCCATCAACAGGCCATAATAGAAGATCTTTAGCCACCGCATTCACTGAGCATGTCAGTAGCGCTAAAGATATCGCTAGAAATTTGTTTTTCATTAAATGGCGAGACATCAAAAAACCTAAGAAAAAATCATCGCTAAATTTGCTAAGAACTGTAACACACAATAGCTCAGCGGTGCGCAAACTGATAGAATTCAAAACCTATTAAATTCGCTTTCACCCTTGAGGTTAAACACAGATGTCTAGCAATACCAATACCCCTTCAATCAGCTATAAAGATGCTGGAGTTGATATCGATGCAGGTAACGCACTTGTCGAGAAAATCAAAGGGGTTGCTAAACGCACAGCTCGACCAGAAGTAATGGGCGGTTTAGGTGGTTTTGGCGCACTGTGTGAAATCCCAGAGGGTTACCGCCAACCCGTTTTGGTATCAGGCACCGACGGTGTCGGTACGAAACTTAAATTGGCGATGGATCTTGGCCGCCATGACACCATCGGTATCGATCTGGTCGCTATGTGTGTTAACGACCTAGTTGTGGCTGGTGCAGAACCACTTTTCTTCCTTGACTACTATGCAACAGGCAAGCTGAACGTCGACATGGCTGCGGATGTTGTATCAGGCATTGGTAAAGGGTGTGAACTGGCCGGTGCGGCACTGGTGGGTGGTGAAACAGCTGAGATGCCAGGCATGTATGAGGGCGACGATTACGATCTAGCTGGCTTCTGTACCGGTGTAGTAGAGAAATCTGAAATCATCGACGGTTCAAAAGTCGCTGCTGGTGATGCTCTAATTGCACTAGGTTCTTCTGGCCCCCACTCAAATGGCTACTCGCTAATTCGTAAGATTCTTGAAGTAGCGAATGCTGACCTAAGCCAACCTATGGGTACGGGTACTCTGGCGGATGCTCTGATGGAACCAACCCGAATCTATGTTAAGTCAGTTCTTGAACTGATCTCTAAGGTTCAGGTTAATGCATTGTCACACATTACCGGCGGTGGTCTTTTAGAGAACATTCCACGTGTTCTACCAGAGAGCGCTAAAGCGGTTATCGATACCACTAGCTGGGAAATTCCAGAAGTGTTCCGTTGGATTCAAGCGGGCGGTAACGTTGATCAAACTGAGATGTACCGCACCCTCAACTGTGGCGTTGGCATGGTTATTTGTGTTCCGGGTAACGAAGCAGATAACGCTATTGAGATCCTATCTGCCGCTGGCGAAGAGGCTTGGCTAATCGGTTCAATCGCAACCGCTTCATCTGGCGACGAGCAAGTTGAACTGGCAGGTCTAAGCCATTAACCATGAAAAACATTGTAGTTCTAATCTCAGGGTCGGGATCGAATCTACAAGCCATCATAGATGATACTGCCAACGACCAGCACTGCCGTGTCGTTGGTGTACTCTCTAATAAAGAGAGCGCCTATGGCTTAGAGCGAGCTAAAAAAGCAGGTATAGAAACAGCCGTGATCGACCATACTCGGTTTGACTCTCGCCTCGCATTTGATAGCGCATTGATTAAACAGATTGAGGCATGGCAAGCCGATCTTGTTGTGTTGGCTGGCTTCATGCGCATTCTGACCAACGAATTTGTTCAGCACTTTAGCGGTAGACTCCTTAACATCCACCCCTCTCTATTGCCTAAATATAAAGGCACCAATACCCATCAGAGAGCACTGGATGCAGGCGATTCAGAGCACGGTTGCACGGTGCATTTCGTATCAGAAGAGTTGGATGGTGGAGCACCTATTATTCAGGCCGCCACATTAATTGAACAAAACGACACGGTTGATTCATTAATTCATAAAGTGCATCAGCTTGAGCATCAAATCTACCCTATCGCTGTCTCTTGGTTTGCGTCTGAGCGCATCACGCTTAAAAGCAACAGAGTCTATTTAGACGGATCACCTCTGGGTGAAACAGGCTATCTTTACCGAGCGTAGATGATGAATATTGGGTGGACAAGAAGCTGGGTGGCGCTGTTATCGATCCTTCTTATTGGTTCATCCTTTGCCCAACCCACCCCGTTCAAAGCCTCCTACAGTGCCAACATCGATCTTCTGATTGACGTTCCTGTAACGGCAACCCGAGAGCTCCTTAAAACATCAAGTGGAACCTGGCGATTCACCAACAGAGCCTCCGCGTTTATGGCCAAACAGAGTGAAACCAGCGAGCTCAAATTTGACCAAGGCAAGTGGTCGCCGCTTCTGTACAACTATGAACGCAGCCTATTTGGGCGCTCACGCTCGATCTCAATTGACTTCGATGAAGCTGGAGGCCGGATAACCACCCTAGTGAATGGAGACCCTTGGAATCAACCTTGGGAAATTGAGGTTCAAGACAGGCTCAGTTATCAACTGCAGCTAAGAGAAGATTTAAAATCGGGCCGTCAATCACTGCATTACAGAATCGCAGATGGCGGGCAGATCAAATATTACCAATTTACTCGGCTTGGAGAGGAGTTACTGAAAACACCTGCTGGGACTTTTCGTTGTGAAAAACTTCAACTAGTACGAGAAGGACAACAGCATACGACTCTGATCTGGATGGCTAAAGAGCTCGACTATCTGACCATTCGTCTGATCCGAATCGATGCAGACGGCAAAGAGCATCTGCTTAATTTAAAAGACGTGGAATTTTATGATTGATCTAAAGAGACTATCCGAACAACTGCTAGAACTTGAGGCAGTTTCTCTCGACAACCCAGATCAGCTCTTTGCAATCTCCTACATCAGAGGTCATATCGATCTACTTCACAGCCAAGATGCAGAACTGGATCAAGATAAGTTGGTTAACGAAATCGCTGAATCGTTCAAAACTGATAAGATGTCAGAAAC
>CATEEE010000138.1 GCA_949499045.1 Marinobacterium sp. xm-d-530
ATCATTTTGGTCAGACTGGCTGGAGCAAACTGACCATCAGCCCCTGACTCAGCAATGATGTCACCGGTCGAGGCATCCATTAAAACATAGGCGGTCGCGGCAAGTTGTGGCGGCGGGGGGAAAACGGCAGCCTGAATTTGAACAGTCACAACCGCGACAAATAGAAAAACTAGGGAACGAATCTTTAAGAGCATCTTTACAACTTTTAATAGGTTAAATCGGTTTAAGGGGATTTTATCAGCAATGGAGATGAATAGCCCATCGACTCCAAATTTTGCATCATTGAATCAATTGATAGAGTGTCAGTCAGAGGACCGACTAAGACTCGATGAAACTCAGAATCATCGTGACGTACTTTCTTGATAACTGCACGCACACCATCAATCGCAGAGAGACGACTTTGAACGGATAGAGCGGAGCTCTCTTTACTGAAGGAGCCCACTTGAAGATACGAACCACTCACTGGAGGATCTGGCTGTTCGGAGTCCTTCGCCTTGGTTTTAGGCGTAATATCTTCTGTCTTCACCTTAACAGCAAGATTGCGAGCATCAATAGCCTCGACTCTGACTCGCCCAGTGCCCTCCTTCAGAATTTTCAAACGTGCTGCAGCGGAGTAACTCAGATCGATCAGGCGATTTTCATGAAAGGGCCCTCGATCGTTGACGCGCACGACAACTGACTTACCGTTATCCAGATTCGTCACTTTTGCGAAGCTGGGAATGGGTAGGCTTTTGTGCGCAGCAGACATCTTGTAGATATCATAGATTTCACCGTTCGACGTTTTATGACCATGAAACTTCAAACCATACCAAGAGGCGATACCCTCTGCTTTATAGCCAATGTGCGAAGGGAGCACATTATAGCTTTTACCCCACACCTCGTAGGTGGAACGATTCCCTCCGCGACTGTAGGGTATGTCGACAGGAACCGCATCGGCCACATTTGACACATCCGGTGGATTATCGGGGGCAAAGTCTTTTCGAACTTTATATCGACCGCCCGCCGTCTCTCGATCATAGGTGGGTGTAGAGCTACAACCCACGAGAGCGATAACGAATAGAGAAACGATCGTTTGCAGAGTGAATCTTGTCACCGATTAACCCTTGTTGATCTCTGATCGAATCGCCTCACTCAGTTCACGAACCGCATTGGCATAGAGACGACTGTGATTATAGCGAGTGATGACATAAAAATTATGCAGTCCAAGAAGGTATTGATCACCTTGATCAGTGCTCATGCGCATCAAGGTTGCCAATTGATTGTCTGCAAGTTCGCTTTGTGCAATGACACCACGTTGACGCCATTCACCCAGCGTCAGTTCAGGTTTAAGGCTCTTATTGAACCACTCTGAATCAACACTGCCGTTCAATAAAACTTCACTGATAATCGGTTCACCAGGACGCCATCCATGACGAGCAAAGTAGTTAGCCACACTACCAATAGCATCCACAGGGTTACCCCAAATATCGCGCTGCTTATCGCCGTCAAAATCGACTGCATAGGCTAAGAAGCTTGATGGTATGAATTGACCATACCCCATAGCGCCAGCATAAGAGCCTTTCAACACACCGGGTTCAACACCCTCTTGGCGTGCTAAGCGGAAGTAGTCACCTAACTGCCCAAGAAAAAAGTCAGCACGTTTAGGGTAGTCAAAACCCAAGGTCGACAGCGCGTCCAATACTCGATAGTTACCCGTTATACGCCCAAAACGTGTTTCCACACCCATGATCGCTAAAACAATCTCAGGCGGTACGCCATAAACCTCTTCTGCCCTTAAAAGCGTCTCTTTATGCTCTTTCCAGAACTGAACAGCTTGGTTAATGCGACGTTGTTCGATAAAGATAGCTCGGTACTCGCCCCAATTTAGGCGACGCTCAGCAGGTCGGCTGATCGCATCAATAATGCTCTGCTGATACTTAGCACGACTTAACACATCGCGGATATATCTCTCTTCGAAGCCGTCGGCCTGAAGATCATCGATTAATATCTGAGCTCTAGGATGGCTCTCATACCCTGCAAAAGAGGCTGTTGATACCGCTAAACAACCACCTAACACTATCGTTTTTAAACGTTTAAGCATGCTTATCTCCAAGCAATCATCTTATTATTTTAACGCCGCAACATCGATTTATGAGTGTGAATCGACATCAAAATACCAAAGCCAATCATCAGCGTCACAATAGAGGTTCCGCCATAACTCACCATCGGCAGAGGAACCCCTACAACCGGAAGAATGCCACTAACCATGCCAATGTTCACAAACACGTAAACAAAAAATGTTAGCGTAATACTTGCAGCCAGCATACGGGAAAAGCTGTCAGGTGCCTTAACGGCGATCATTAATCCACGACCTACAATTAAAAGGTACAGTGCGAGTAACACCAGCACTCCTTTCATGCCTAACTCTTCGCCAATCACTGCAATGATAAAGTCGGTATGAGATTCAGGCAGGAAGTCGAGTTGAGATTGTGTACCACTCAAGAAACCTTTACCTGAGAGACCTCCCGAGCCGATGGCTGTTTTTGATTGGATTATGTTCCA
>CATEEE010000139.1 GCA_949499045.1 Marinobacterium sp. xm-d-530
AACAATCTCTTCGATAGGCGACCGATGCTGATATTGGGAATCGACCCAGGCTCAAGGATTACCGGATACGGCATCATCAATGCTCAGGGCAATAATGCTGAGTACATTGCCAGCGGCTGTATCAAAATCGCTGATGCGACCCTTCCTGATAAGTTAAATCAAGTTTTTAGTGGTGTCTCCGAGCTGATTGAACGCTATCAGCCTCAAGAGTGTGCGATTGAGCAAGTATTCATGTCTCGAAACGCTGACTCGGCACTGAAGCTTGGGCAGGCTAGGGGAGCGGCTATTGTGGCGGCCGTCAATCGAGGCGTAGAGGTTCATGAATACGCAGCACGCCTGGTTAAGCAGGCGGTGGCTGGAACGGGTGCAGCGGATAAAGGTCAGGTCCAGCTGATGGTGCAGCGTATTTTGTCTCTTCCAGGTTTGCCACAAGTCGATGCGGCAGATGGGCTAGCAATAGCCTTATGTCACGCTTATACCCGTCAAGGCTTGATTGCGACAGCAGGAACGCGTCGTTCGGTAAAAGGGCGATGGAGATTATGAGTGCTTTCTAATAATATCAATGCGTTACTTTATTGAGGTCAGATTGTGATAGGTCGTTTAACAGGTGAGTTGGTAGAGAAGTCACCACCAGAGTTGCTGATTGATGTTTCCGGTGTGGGTTATGAGCTTGAAGCATCCATGAATACCTTCTATAAATTGCCGGACGTCGGCACGTTTGTAACGCTCTATACCCACTTCGTTGTGCGTGAAGATGCACAGCTGCTGTTCGGTTTTGCCGACAAAAACGAACGTACTCTGTTTCGTACACTGATTAAGGTGAACGGAGTTGGACCTAAGTTGGCGTTAACCATCTTGTCTGGAATCTCCGTTCAAGAGTTTATTAGAACGGTGCAGCATGAAGACAGTACCGCTTTGGTTCGTCTTCCAGGTGTCGGTAAGAAGACCGCAGAGCGTCTAATTATCGAGATGAAGGATAAGCTCGATCGTTTAGAGCTTCCGACGAGTGTTGAAGCCGACCTGAGTGATTTTGCAATGCCAATCGTGGATACGAAGCCTGCAGTCGATTACAGAACGGATGCTGAGACGGCTCTGGTGGCATTGGGTTATAAACCACTGCAAGCAACTAAGGCGATTGAAAAAGCGGTAACTGAATTGGGTGAATCTGCTGATACCGAATCTCTGATTCGACAGGCGCTTAAAATGATGGTGGCAGGTTAGTATGCAGATAGAACCTGATCGTTTTATATCGCCGGTTAAAACCCCCAATGAAGAGGTGCATGATCGTGCGGTTCGACCTAAGACACTTCAAGATTACGAAGGTCAGCCGCAGGTTCGAGAGCAGATGGAGATATTTATCCACGCAGCTCGCAATCGTAATGAAGCGCTGGATCATACTTTGATCTTCGGTCCACCAGGCTTGGGTAAAACCACGCTGGCCAATATTATCGCGAATGAAATGGGCAGTGAGATTAAAACCACCTCAGGTCCTGTTTTAGAAAAGGCGGGTGATATTGCGGCGCTTCTGACAAATCTAGAGCCGGGTGATGTGCTCTTTATTGACGAGATTCATCGGCTCAGTGCCAGTGTTGAGGAGGTGCTCTACCCAGCGATGGAAGATTATCAGCTCGACATTATGATTGGTGAAGGTCCTGCAGCTCGCTCTATTAAGCTTGAGCTGCCACCTTTTACGCTGGTTGGTGCGACGACACGTGCTGGCTTGTTGACCTCCCCCCTCCGTGATCGCTTCGGGATAGTGCAGCGTTTAGAGTTTTACTCTATTGCCGATCTAACCAATATTGTGATGAGAACAGCTCGCTTGAGTGGTTCAGAGATGGATGAAGGCGGTGCGCACGAGATTGCACGTCGTTCACGTGGTACCCCACGTATTGCGAACCGTCTTCTACGTCGTGCACGTGACTTCTCTGAGGTGAAAGGGGATGGTCGTATTACCGAAGAGATGGCAGATCTTGCGTTGAATATGCTTAATGTCGATCAGCACGGCTTTGATCACATGGACCGTCGAATGCTACTCGCTATGTTAGAAAAATTTGGTGGTGGCCCTGTTGGTGTAGACAGTCTAGCGGCTGCCATCAGTGAAGAACGTGATACCATCGAAGACGTTTTGGAGCCGTATTTGATTCAGCAAGGTTTTGTCATGCGTACGCCAAGAGGGCGTGTCTTAACAGACCATGCCTACCGATACTTTGGTGTCGACAAGCCAGAAGGAAACTAGTTTATTATGGCGTTTCAGTGGCCTGTCAGAGTCTACATAGAAGATACCGATTTTGGCGGCATTGTTTATTACGTCAATTACCTAAAATTTATGGAACGTGCACGAACCGAGTTGTTGCGTTCAGCGGGTTGGTCGCAGCAGGAGTTGTCACAGCAAAATTTAATTTTTGTGGTTGGTTCGGTGGACGCGCAGTATTTAGCCCCTGCAAAGTTGGATGACTCATTGGTTGTCAGAACGACAGTTAAAAAACCGCAGGGTGCACGTGTTAAATTTCTGCAAGCTGTTGTTAAGGAGGGATCTGATAGAGTCCTCTGCCAAGCAGAAATTGAAGTGATATCAGTCACTGGAGCTATGCGTCCTAAACGCTGGCCAAAAGAGTTAATTACATCAATAACCCAAGCGCATCCGGAAGCTTGGGATTAATAGGAGTTGGGTGTGGAAGATCAGCTGTCGATTTGGAGTCTCGTATTTGGTGCGAGTTTCGTCGTCCAGTTAGTTATGTTGTCGCTATTGGCGGCTTCATTTTTATCTTGGGTTGTTATCTTTCAACGTCGCCGTGTCATCAGCGGTGCACAAAAAGCGTTCAAGGCGTTTGAAGAACGTTTTTGGTCAGGTGCCGATCTGGGTCAGCTGTACCGAGAAGCGAACGCTGAACCTAATTCAGAGAGTGGTGCTGAAAATATTTTTCGCGCCGGTCTTAAAGAGTTTACAAGGCTGACTCAGCAGTCTAATGCCGATCCCGATATGGTGATGAATGGTGTTCAGCGCGCCATGCGTGTAGCGATGGCTCGTGAAGAGGAGAAACTCGAAGCGCACCTTCCTTTCCTTGCGACGGTGGGATCAACCAGTCCTTATGTCGGTCTGTTTGGAACCGTCTGGGGGATCATGAATGCGTTCCGTGGTTTGGCTAACGTTCAGCAAGCGACACTTGCCTCAGTAGCGCCGGGTATCTCAGAGGCCTTGATTGCAACAGCCATTGGTCTGTTTGCGGCGATTCCAGCTGTTGTAGCCTACAACCGCTACTCAGCATCGGTTGATTCTCTGTTGAACAGTTACGAAACCTTCGCAGATGAGTTCTCTAGTATTCTCTACCGTCGCGTACATGCTCGTTAAGGTTGAGTGATGATTAGGCGTCAGCGCGCAAAGCGCAAATTGAATGCAGAGATCAACGTCGTACCCTATATCGACGTAACCCTAGTACTGCTAATTATCTTCATGGTGACAGCGCCCATGTTGACTCAGGGGGTTGATGTGGAGTTGCCTAAAGCCTCCTCTGAACCGGTAGAGACCCAGGATGAAGAGCCGTTGATCGTGACAGTTGATGCTGAAGGGCTCTACTACATTAACTTAGGTGAAGATGAGACGGTTCCGAAAAGTGCTGAACAGATAGCAGGTCAAATCAGGCAGATACTTTCAGTTAATCCCGGCAAAATGATGCTGGTGCGTGGTGATCGTCAAGCGAGCTATGATCAAGTGGTTCAGTTAATGGTGCTGTTACAAGGCGCAGGAGCTGAACGAGTTGGTTTGGTGACGGAGTAGATTCTTGTTCGACCGTAGTTATCTTTTGCCAACTCTATTTGCTGCACTGGTTCATGCACTGGTGTTAGTGGTGATTTCTGGGGTTTGGATCGGTCAAGAGGTGGATCGTAAAGCGCAGCCGCGACATATCGAGGCACGTATGGTTGATCTATCAGCGCTGGCTGAAAAGAAAGCGGCTGAAGAGAAGTTGATGAAAGATAAAGCGGCCGCTGAAGTTGCGAAGAAAAAAGCCGCTGAACGAGCCAAACAAGCCAAAGCTGAAGAGGCTAAGCGCAAGAAAGCGGCTGACGCCAAACGTAAGGCGGATGCCAAAAAGGCCGCCGAGAAGAAAAAGGCCGACGAGGCAAAACGATTAAAAGCCGCAGAAGCTAAGAAAAAAGCAGACGCTGAGCGAAAAGCAGCGGAACGTAAAAAAGCAGAAGCGGCTAAGAAAAAAGCCGACGCTGATGCTAAAAAAGCTAAGTTAAAAGCCGCTGAAGAGGCTAAGAAAAAGGCCGAAGCTAAAAAGCGTCAAGCCGAGGAAGCTAAACGCAAAGCGGCAGAAGAGGCTAAACGAAAAGCTGACGCAGAGCGTAAGGCTCAAGAGCAAGCCGAAGCAAAACGTCGCGAAGAGCTTGCAAGGCAGCGTGCCGCAGCAGCTGAAAAAGCAGCTCAAACAGTAGCGGATGTAGGGGCTTATATTCGCACCCTGACAGAGGATAATTGGCGTCTTCCATCTACAGCACGTAACGGCATGACGGCCACGGTTCGGATTCACTTCTTCCCATCGGGTGAAGTGGATCTTGCAGAGATTATTAAAAGTAGCGGTGACATGGCTTACGATCGATCAGTACTGCAAGCGATTGAGCGTGTAGGGCAGTATGAGTTGATTGCTAGCGTAGATCCGATTACGTTTGAGCGAAATTTACGTCGAGTGTTAATTGAATTTAGACCTGAGGGATTGAGATGGTAAATCTTAACCAAGTTAAAAGCCTGTTATTTGTTTTGTTGTGGGTACCACTGATCGTTAAAGCTGAATTGGTTGTCGAAGTGACGCAGGGGCTTTCTGAACCAACACCGGTTGCGGTTGTGCCCTTTAAGTGGACAGGGCAGGGGGCGCTTCCTGAGGATATTGCACAAATTGTTGACCAAGATTTGTCACGTTCAGGTCTGTTTACTACCTTACCAAGATCCGCGATGTTAAGTCTGCCCTCTGAGCGAAGTCAGGTCTTCTTCCGTGATTGGCGAATGAC
>CATEEE010000140.1 GCA_949499045.1 Marinobacterium sp. xm-d-530
ATTAATCATACTGGGCGAGGTACCCACACTGATGACACTTCTTGGAGGTGCCATCATCGTTGTGGGGGGGTTGATCGCCATGGGACGGTTAACCGCTAGATAATCGATTACTCAACCGTCACTGATTTCGCCAAGTTGCGAGGTTGGTCTACGTCGGTGCCTTTTAGCACGGCAACATGATAAGAGAGCAACTGCAGTGGTACGGTGTAGACAAGCGGCTCTAACCAATCGTCAACCGCTGGCAGTTCGATCACATGGATACCCTCTTCACTCTGCAGCGTACCCTGTTCAGCAAAGACAAAGAGTTCACCGCCACGGGCACGCACCTCTTGGAGGTTCGCTTTCAATTTATCGAGCATGTCATTGCGCGGTGCAACGGCAATAACCGGCATCTCTTTATCAACCAAAGCCAGTGGGCCATGTTTCAACTCACCTGCAGGGTAGGCTTCCGCGTGAATGTAGGAGATCTCTTTCAGCTTAAGCGCCCCCTCCATAGCAACCGGATAGAGCGCTCCACGTCCTAAGAACAACGAATGATGTTTTTCAGCAAAAGATTCCGACATGGTCTGGATTTGATCATCCAACTCAATCACTTGCTCCAACAGTGAAGGAAGCTGGCGCAACGAGTGCATGATCTTCATCTCTTGGTCATCGCTTAATCCTTGGCGACGCGCCAACGCAACCGTGGTTAACATCAAGGCTACCAACTGAGAGGTGAACGCTTTGGTTGAGGCCACACCAATCTCAGGGCCGGCTTGAGTCATCAGCGATAGCTGGGATTCACGTACCAATGAACTACCCGGCACATTACAGATCGCCAAAGAGCCTGCAACGCGAGACTGTACATTGCGCAGTGCCGCTAAGGTGTCAGCGGTCTCGCCCGATTGCGAGATGGTCAATAGTAGAGTGCCTTCAGGTACAACGGCCTTGCGGTAACGAAACTCCGACGCCACCTCAACAGAACAGGGGAGATTAGCCAAGGCTTCGATCCAGTAGCGCGCTACCATACCCGCATGGTAGCTAGTACCACAGGCAAGAATGAGTACCTGTTTGGTGTTATCAAACAGTTCCGATGCTTCAGCACCAAAACACTGCTCTAAAAGCCGATCACCCGCCAAACGACCCTCTAGCACATCCGCCATAACACTGGGTTGTTCATAGATTTCCTTCATCATGAAGTGCTTGAACTCACCCTTTTCAGCTGCACTGGCTGAGTGCTCATAACGAGACACTGAACGTTCGACAACCTGACCAGACTCATTCCAAACCTGAATCGCTTCACGTGTTAGGCAGGCTAAGTCGCCGTCCTCTAAAAACATGAACCGGTCTGTCACTGGCAGGAGAGCAAGCTGATCGGAGGCGATAAAGTTCTCGCCTATACCCACACCAATCACCAGTGGACTGCCTTTGCGCGCCGTGTACAGCTGTTCAGGCTGTGCTTGATCGACAACCCCTAATGCAAAAGCGCCTTCTAACTGCGTCAGAACAGATGCCAAGGCTAAACGGAGCTCAGGTTCTTTACTGAGGGACCTGTGAAGTAAGTGAGCAATCACTTCAGTGTCAGTTTCAGAACTAAACTGGTAACCATCGGCCATTAGTTGCTGCTTTAAAGGCTCATAGTTTTCGATAATACCGTTATGAACAACCGCAATTCGATCACCTGACATATGTGGGTGAGCATTATGCTCAGCGGGCACTCCATGAGTTGCCCAACGCGTATGCGCTATACCCAAAGTGCCACTAATCGGTGACTCGGACTGCGCCTCTTTAAGCGCCTGAACCTTGCCAATACGGCGTAATCGATTAACCGATTGACCATCATGAATGGCCATCCCGGCTGAGTCATAGCCGCGATACTCCAATCGACTAAGACCCTCTAACAGAATGCCGCTGACTTGGCGTTCAGAGACTGCACCTACAATACCGCACATAACGATTAACCTTTTTTCACTGGGCGTTTCCAGCCCGAAATATTTCTCTGTTTACCACGAGCAACGGAGAGCTGGTCCTCATCCACTTTACTGGTAATAGTGGAGCCTGCACCGATGGTTGCTCCTGCACCCACTGACACGGGGGCCACTAATGAACTGTTTGAACCAATAAATGCCCGATCTCCGATTTCAGTCAAAGATTTATTAACACCGTCATAGTTACAAGTAATGGTACCTGCTCCGACGTTAACCTCTTCGCCAATCCTTGCATCACCGATGTAAGAGAGGTGATTCAATTTAGACCCTTTACCAACGATCGCTTTCTTCGTCTCGACGAAGTTGCCGACTTTAACGCCGGCCGCAAGTTCTGAGCCAGGGCGGATACGAGCAAAAGGTCCTAGCTGACACTCATCGGCTATGACTGCGCCATCAATGTGAGTGTTGGCGAGAATTTCTACACCATCGCCGATAATCGAATTTTTAATGCTACAGTTGGGGCCAATGACTACGTTTGAGCCAAGGGTGACTTCACCTTCGGCAATGAAGTTAACGTCAATTTGGCTATCTTGCCCAACCATCAGCTGTCCACGCACATCGAATCGAGCAGGATCGGCTAATGTCACACCCGCATCCATAGCAGCATTAGCTTGCTGTAACTGATACCAACGCTCAAGTTCTGCAAGCTGTCTGCGATTATTGACACCCTGAACTTCAAACTCGGAATCAGGATGAAGCGCTTGAACCGTCACACCAGACTCAGCCGCCATAGCGATCAAATCGGTTAGGTAGTACTCACCTTGCGCATTGTCCGACGAGAGCTGAGGCAACCATTCATTTAGGTGATCGGTTGGCATCGCCATAATGCCAGTATTCACTTCACTGATGGCCAGTTGCTCTTCATTGGCATCCTTCTGCTCCACAATACCCACAACATCGTTCACCGCACTTCGAATGATACGGCCGTATCCCATCGGGTCTTCTAAATTGACTGTAAGAAGCGACACTTTACCCGTTTGAGCAACCTGTACCATCTGCTCTAGAACACTCACTGGCGTTAACGGTACATCACCGTAGAGAACCAAGGTGACACCGCCTGCACGAAGACCCGCTGAGGCCTGTGCGACAGCATGACCCGTTCCTAGCTGCTCAGCCTGTGTATAAAATTGGCAAGATAGATCGGACAATGCCTCTTTAACCTGATCCGCACCGTGGCCTACTACAATATGCATCGCGCTGTTGCTCAACTGACCCGCTTGATCAATGACGTGTTTTACTAGCGATTTTCCAGCGAGAGGGTGAAGAACTTTCGGGAGTTTTGATTTCATGCGGCTGCCTTGACCGGCCGCAAGAATGACTACATCTATCGACATTAAAGAGTGTTTCCAAACAAATTTATCCACTTGACGATACTTTAACCGAAGCGCAAACTGCTGCAAGGTTAAATGTCATTAAAAAATTGACAAATATGGATAATTCACTGTTTTTAGAGATTGGTCTGAGCGAGCGTGATGTCGCAATCTACAAGGCTCTGCTAGCTCTTGGCCCCAGCTCGATTCGTACTATTGCTGAGCGAGCGGGTGTCAATCGCGGCACAACGTATGAAGCACTGAAGCAGATGCAGGCGTTAGGTGTGGTTAGCTATCTACCGAAAGGTAAGCGCCGAATTTTTACAGCGCGCGAACCAGAAGTGCTCGTCGAGCTCGCAGAAGAGCGAAGAAAGCGCCTAGATCTGGCCGTAGATGAATTAAAGAGACGCGTTATACCCGAGCTGCATCAACTCTCCCCTGACTTTAGCGCAGCGAACGTCCAGTGGTATGAAGGTGACGAAGGGATTGAGCAGGTACTAAGGGATATTCTTAACAGTGTCGGATCTGACCCTGAGCCGATCTATTCTGTCTTCTCTTCAAAGCCGATTCGAAAACACCTCTACCGCCCATTCCCAAACTTCACGGCACAACGTGTTGCTAGGGGGATAAAAGTACGTGTTATCGCGATTGGAGATGGGGGTGAGAGTGCTGATCTATCTGAGCGTAAGTGGATCAAGACCGAAGGACCGGTGGATGCCGCCTATATCGCAATCTATCCCCCTAAAATTGCCATCATCTCGCTAGCGTCTGATAACTACCCTACCGCTGTCGTTATCGATTCAAGTGAGGTCGCGGCTGCGCAGCGGATTATATTTGATACCTTATGGCGTCTGCTTTAGCGTTTGGGCTTACTCACCATCTTGTACTGGCGCGAGCAGTAGGCACGATCAATCCCTTCAGGGCGCTTTTTGAGATGTTTCGTGTTTCGTCCAGAGACACGCTCACGCCACATTCGGAACGAACTGGGTTTCATCTCGCGCTGCATCAACTTGATTACTTGGGGCTCTGATAAGTTATAAAGCCCTTCGATCGCCTCAAACGGGGTTCGATCTTCCCAAGCCATCTCAATGACTCTCGATATCGCCTCTTCTGATAAACCTGAATGTGCTAATTTTTCTGACATAGTACCTCTAAGGCTCCCAGCGCGATGCTGCACCTGTTTTACTGTTAAATAGAACAATGCCACCGCTGACTGGAGAAATACCCGTCACCGCGCTAATGACAACTTGGTGCGTGACTAAGAGAACTGGATCTGTTCCCTTCTCAAGCGAGGCTAGATAGTCATTAAGAGTATTTAATGTTTCGCGTCTGTCAGCGTATTGTTGAAAGAAGGAGTTTAAGCCCGAAAACTTAGTCACAGGCCCCACGTCTAAAAGTTCTGCCGTCTCATAACAGCGGCACCAGAATGAGCTTCTAACCTCAGAGAAATTAATCCGTTCTGCTTTTAACTGTTTGCCTAAATTTAGAGCCTGCTGTCTCCCCTGATCATCGAGGTTTCTTTGAGTAGAACAGTCACTGATATCAAAGTTCGCAGGATCACCAAATCCAGGTGCTAGTGCATGTCGCATGAATAGAACATCAGCACCGATCGATTCAATTGAGGCTTGCAAGCTGTTTGCAAAGGAGAAGGGGGAGACAACAACACTCAACAAGAGTGCGAAGTGACGTATTACTCTCAACTAACTGACCCTTTAACTGTTTAACTGTGATCAATTACGCTATTGGGGAGAAGTTAGTTCAGATCAGCGGTCATTAATGCAGATGACAGGCTGAAGGCCTGTCACTAGGTTATAAACCAACTACGGAGTGACCGTGACAGGCCTTCAGCCTGTCATCGGCTTTATGCGCGTCTTACAGAAATTTTGAACAATAAAAAAGGCAGCCGAAGCTGCCTTTTTTGATCGTGTAGATCTTATTTGCCGAGTTTGCGGCGAATTGCATCGAGGGTACGAAGCTGTGCAGCTGCTTCAGCAAGCTGAGTTGCAGCACGTGAGTATTCGAACTCACCCTGCTTATCAGCCATTGCTTGTTCAGCATGCTTCTGTGCTTCTACAGCGGTTGCCTCATCAAGGTCACCTGCACGAAGTGCAGTATCAGCCAACACAATAATCTTGTGTGGTTGAACCTCTAGGAAGCCGCCAGATACGTAGAAGATGTCCTCTTCACCGCCCTGCTTGCGAAGCTCGACAGGGCCTGGTTTGATTTCCGACAAAAGCGGAGTGTGACCTGGGTAGATACCCAGCTCACCCAGGCTACCTCTCACAGAGACGAATTCGATAAGGCCAGAGAAGATCTCTTCCTCAGCACTTACGATGTCACAATGAACAGTCATAGCCATTTCAATTACCTCTTCAGGTTCCGCTTAAGGGATTACATGCCTTTGGCTTTTTCGACTGCTTCGTCGATGCCGCCAACCATGTAGAACGCCTGCTCTGGTAGAGAGTCGTAATCACCGTTCAGGATGCCTTTAAAGCCACTGATCGTGTCTTTAAGAGAAACATATTTACCTGGTGCACCAGTGAAGACTTCTGCTACGAAGAATGGCTGAGATAGGAAACGCTGGATTTTACGAGCGCGTGCTACCGTCTGCTTATCTTCTTCAGATAGTTCGTCCATACCTAGGATCGCGATGATGTCTTTAAGCTCTTTGTAGCGCTGTAGGACACCCTGCACTTCACGTGCAGTCTCGTAGTGCTCAGAACCGATTACTAGCGGATCAAGCTGACGAGAAGTAGAGTCTAGTGGGTCTACCGCAGGGTAGATACCTAGCTCTGCGATCTGACGAGACAGTACGACTGTAGCGTCAAGGTGCGAGAAAGTTGTCGCTGGTGATGGGTCAGTCAAGTCATCCGCAGGTACGTATACCGCTTGGATAGACGTGATCGAACCAGTCTTAGTCGACGTGATACGCTCCTGAAGTACACCCATCTCTTCTGCAAGAGTTGGCTGGTAACCTACTGCTGAAGGCATACGACCTAGCAGAGCTGATACTTCAGTACCCGCAAGTGTGTAACGGTAGATGTTGTCGACGAATAGAAGTACGTCACGACCTTCGTCACGGAACTTCTCAGCCATAGTAAGACCTGTCAACGCTACACGTAGACGGTTACCTGGTGGCTCGTTCATCTGACCGTAAACCATCGCTACTTTCGACTTGTCGAACTGCTCAACGTTTACTACGCCTGCTTCCTGCATTTCGTGGTAGAAGTCGTTACCCTCACGAGTACGCTCACCTACACCTGCGAATACAGATAGACCAGAGTGCTGAGTTGCGATGTTGTTGATCAACTCCATCATGTTGACGGTTTTACCTACGCCGGCACCACCGAACAGACCGATCTTACCACCCTTAGCGAAAGGACAAACAAGGTCAATTACCTTGATGCCTGTCTCAAGCAGTTCGTTAGTCGCTGCTTGGTCTGCGTAAGAAGGAGCTTTACGGTGAATTGGGTAACGCTCCTCTTCACCGATCGGGCCACACTCATCGATTGGATTACCTAGTACATCCATGATACGACCAAGGGTCGCTGTACCTACAGGTACAGATACTGGAGCACCAGTGTTTACAACGTCCAGACCACGGCTTGCACCTTCTGTCTGACCCATTGCGATAGTACGTACGACACCGTCACCCAGCTGTTGCTGAACTTCTAGTGTCAGGTTGGTTTTAGTGACGTTTAGTGCGTCATAAACCTTCGGTACATCTTCACGTGGGAATTCCACGTCAACTACTGCACCGATAATCTGAACAATACGTCCGCTACTCATGTTCGGATCCTCTTAACTTATTAGCCTGTTAACTGCTTTAAACAGCAGCAGCACCACTTACGATTTCAGAAATTTCCTGTGTAATCGCTGCCTGACGCGCTTTGTTGTAAATCAACTGAAGCTCGTCGATTAGGTTGCCGGCGTTGTCGGTTGCATTCTTCATTGCCAACATACGCGCTGCCTGTTCACAGGCGTTATTCTCAACAACTGCTTGGTACACCATTGATTCAACGTAACGAGTCAAAAGACCTGTTAGCAAATCACGAGCATCTGGCTCGTAGATGTAATCCCAGTGGTGGTTGAGAGTGTCGTCGTCTTCTTCAGCCTGAAGGGGCAGAAGCTGTTCAATAGTAGGCTTTTGCGTCATGGTGTTAACGAACTCGTTCGATACCACGTATAGACAGTCAAGTTTGCCTTCGTTGAAGCTATCAAGCATCACTTTTACTGAACCGATTAGCGCTTCCAACTCTGGTGCATCGCCCAGGCCGCTTGTTGCTGCCTTAACGTTACCGCCGTAGTTACGGAAGAAGCTAACTGCTTTACCACCAATTGCACAGAAATCGATCTCGACGTTCTGTGAATTGAACTCCTTCATTTTGCCAATAGCAACCTTGAACAAGTTAACGTTCAGGCCACCACAGAGTCCGCGATCAGAACCAACAACAATGAAACCAACGCGTTTCAAATCGCTGTTCTGCATGTAAAGGTGTTTATATTCAGGGTTAGCTTTCGCTAAGTGCTGAATCACACCACGGATACTGCGTGCGTATGGACGAGAAGACTCCATGCGATCTTGGGCACGGCGCATCTTAGATGCAGCAACCATTTCCATGGCGCTGGTAATCTTACGTGTGCTACCGATACTCGCGATCTGCGTCTTAATCTCTTTTCCGACTGCCATAAATCCGCCTCTATTCCTTGACTTAGTATCGGCTGAACAGAGTCTGCTCAGCCGTTCTGCTCATAACTCGAGCGCTTACCAAGTCTGGGTAGATTTGAACGATTCGATGCCAGCTTTGAATCCAGCAGCGATTTCATCATTGTAATCGCCTGATTCATTCACTTTAGCCATCAGGTCAGCATGCTCCGAGTTGAAGTATGCAACCAATGCAGCTTCGAATGCACCGATTTTGTTCAATTCTACGTCGCTCAGGAAGCCTTCGTTCGCAGCGTACAAGCTCAAGCCCATCTCAGCGACAGACATTGGAGAGTACTGCTTCTGCTTCATCAGTTCTGTAACGCGCTGACCGTGCTCTAGTTGTGCACGAGTCGCTTCGTCAAGGTCTGAAGCAAACTGCGAGAATGCTGCCAATTCACGGTACTGTGCTAGTGCTAGACGGACACCGCCACCAAGTTTCTTGATGACTTTAGTCTGAGCTGCACCACCTACACGTGATACTGACAGACCTGCGTTGATCGCAGGACGAATACCTGAGTTAAACATAGCAGTTTCAAGGAAAATCTGACCGTCTGTGATCGAGATAACGTTGGTTGGTACGAACGCCGAAACGTCGCCACCCTGAGTCTCGATTACAGGTAGGGCAGTCAATGAACCTGTTTGTCCTTTAACTTCACCTTTAGTGAACTCTTCTACGTAGTCAGCGTTAACACGCGCTGCACGCTCTAGTAGGCGTGAGTGTAGGTAGAAAACGTCACCTGGGTATGCTTCACGACCTGGTGGACGACGAAGAAGAAGTGAAATCTGACGGTAAGCCCAAGCTTGTTTAGTTAGGTCATCGTAGATAATCAGTGCGTCTTCACCGCGGTCACGGAAGTACTCACCCATTGCACAGCCTGCGTATGGAGCTAGGAACTGCATTGCTGCAGGATCTGCTGCACCCGCTGCTACAACGATCGTGTGATCCATTGCGCCGTGCTCTTCAAGCTTACGTACTACGTTAGCGATAGTAGACTGTTTCTGGCCCACTGCTACGTAGATACATTTGATACCAGTACCTTTCTGGTTGATGATCGCGTCGATCGCAATCGCCGACTTACCGATTTGACGGTCACCGATGATCAACTCACGCTGACCACGGCCGATTGGTACCATGGCATCGATCGCTTTCAGACCAGTCTGAACTGGCTGATCAACAGACTGACGAGCGATAACGCCTGGCGCTACCTTCTCTACTGCATCTGTAATTTTTGCGTCGATAGCACCTTTACCGTCGATTGGGTTACCTAGTGCGTCAACAACGCGACCAAGTAGCTCAGGACCTACTGGTACTTCAAGGATGCGGCCAGTACATTTAGCCGTCATACCTTCTTTAAGACCTTGGTAATCACCAAGAACTACGGCACCGACAGAGTCACGCTCAAGGTTAAGCGCCATACCGTAGACGCCACCAGGGAACTCGATCATTTCGCCGTACATTACGTCAGCTAAACCGTGGATCAGGATGATACCATCGGATACGCTAACGATTGTGCCCTCGTTACGGGCTTCTGAAGACACATCAAGTGACTCGATGCGCTTCTTGAGAATCTCGCTGATCTCAGATGGATTCAGTTGCTGCATTTCTATTCCTCATTCTCAGGAATTCATCGCTTCGGCCAGTTTCGCAAGTCGAGCACGAACCGAACCGTCGATCACAAGGTCGTCTGTACGCACAATCACGCCGCCTAGGATAGACTTGTCTACCTGTGCAGTGACTGCGACTTCACGACCCAACTTGGTGCTAAGCGCCTTTGCCAATTTCTGCTGCTGTTCATCAGCAAGGTCGAAGGCAGTTGTCAGATCCACTTCTATTGAAGCTTCTTGAGCTGTCTTCAGCTTTTTGAACTGTGCAGCGATCTCTGGCAACAGAGCCAAGCGCTGATTTTCTGCCAATAGAGCCATAAAGTTCTGGCCCGCTTGGTCGATGTCGCCTTCTAAAAGGCCATTCAGCGTCCCAGCTTTCTGCTCAGACGTCAGGGCTGGATTAGCCAGCACCTGGGCTACTGTCGCATCCGCTACACATGAGGCAGCGACTGAGAGCATATTAGCCCACTGATCGAGGCTGCCCTTGCTAACTGCATATTCAAATGCAGCTTTTGTGTAGGGCCGAGCGACTGTATTGAGTTCAGCCATCGTAAACCTCGCTTAAAGCTCCGCAGCTAGTTTTTCAACTAACTGTGCGTGTGCTTTCTCGTCAACAGAGGCTTCCAGAATTTTTTCAGCGCCAGCTAGTGCTAGTGCTGCAACCTGTGCACGAAGAGCTTCCTTCGCCTGGTTGATCTCTTGTTCGATTTCAGCTTCAGCAGCAGCTTTTACGCGATTAGCTTCTTCGCGCGCTTGCTCTTTAGCTTCGTCAACAATCTGGTTAGCCCGCTTGTTGGCCTGTTCAATGATGGCAGCTGCTTGCTCTTTAGATTCGCGCAGGTTATCTGTCGCTTTCTCTTGAGCTAGCTTCAGATCGCGCTCAGCGCGTTCTGCCGCATCAAGACCATCTGCAATCTTCTTCTTACGCTCAGCCAGTGCACTTGTTAGTGGTGGCCATACGTATTTCATACAAAATACGACGAAGATGAAGAACGCGATAGCCTGACCAATGATGGTGAGATTGATATTCACGCCATTATCCTCGCGGTTGTCTGATTAAAAGTAGTGAAACCCATGGGGTAACTAGTTAAAAAACTACTTGTTAGCCAGCAACAGCGAACAGTACGTATAGACCAAGACCAACACCGATCATAGGAACAGCGTCGACAAGACCCATTACGATGAAGAACTGAGTACGTAGTAGTGGGATCAGTTCTGGCTGACGAGCAGCACCTTCAAGAAATTTGCCACCTAGAACGCCGATACCGACCGCAGCGCCTACAGCGCCTAGACCCATCATCAGTGCACCAGCAATGTACAGCAATGCCATTTCCATCGTTTTTCTCCGATTTAGTTAATTTAAGGTTATTACAGTTAGTAAACTCTTGTTATTCCGCTTAGTGATCTTCGTGGGCCATCGCCAAGTAGACGATTGTTAGGACCATGAAGATAAACGCCTGAAGCGTAATAACTAGAATGTGGAAAATTGCCCATGGAACCGACAGGATCCATTGAGCCCAGAACGGTAGCAATGCAATCAGGATGAAGATCATCTCACCTGCGTACATGTTACCGAAAAGACGTAGTGCCAGTGATACTGGCTTAGCCAGTAGTCCAACCACTTCTAGGAAGAGGTTGAATGGCAGCAACCATTTGCCTAAAGGCTGGAAACTAAGTTCTGCAAGGAACCCGCCAAGACCTTTCTGCTTAATGCTGTAGTAAAGGATCAGAGCAAAGACACTTAACGCCATACCCATTGTCGCGTTAACGTCAGTCGTTGGAACCACTTTCATGAAGTGGATGCCCATCTCAGCTGCTAGGAATGGAATCCAATCAACTGGGACCAAGTCCATGGTGTTCATTAGGAAGATCCATACAAAGATGGTCAACGCCAATGGAGCGATGAGTGCGTTTTTGTAGTGGAAGATACTCTTCACATTGTCATCGACGAATTCGATGATAGTTTCTACAAAGTTTTGAGCGCCGCCAGGTACATCGCTTGTTGCACTTTTAGCCACTTTACGGAAGAACCACACGAACGCTAGACCAAGAGCAATCGACCAGAACATTGTGTCTACGTTGATCGCCCAGAAGCCCATCTCAGCTGCTTCTTGCGCGCTATGCGCAAAGCTAAGACCGTTAACAGGGTGGTTACCAAAGGTAAGGTTGGTTAAGTGGTGAGCAATATACTCTGAGGAGGTAACTGTTCCAGATGCCATTCTCAGTTTCTCTCTTTATCGAAGGTTAAGAATCCGTTTTGACGCCGAACTGCATAATCAGGTTACTGACCTGAAGCAGAATCAACATCGCAAATAAGGAAAAAACACTGATGGGTTTTACCAGCACAAACGCCAGTGAAAAACTGATCGCCATCAATGCCATTTTCCATATTTGACTCGCATATAATTCTGCGAGTGTTCCTTGAGCAGAACTCTGTGTCTGCTTTTTAAAGTGCTTTCCAGCAAAATAGGCGTTTGGAATTAAATAAATTAAACCGCCTATTAGCATTGAGTAAGCTGCTACAAAGTCTATAAACACAGTTACTGCACTGAGCAATAGCAGAATGCCTGACTGATATTTCAATACTGTGAAATATCGGGCTTTTGCCCTATCAGAACGCTTACCTATGAGGTTTGGATTCATCATCTTTGCCCAAAAGTGGTGCGTTTATCCCAGCTAATGCGGGCGCAATTGTAGGTGAAAAGGGCGTAAGCATCAAGCTTAGTGTGGTCTAATATGACTAAGGTCTTGGTCGCTTCAATCGCGAAGCTGTTTAACGATCGCTTTGAGCTCCTTAGCGTCGTTATAGCTGATCACAATCTTACCCTGACCCTTAGCATTTTCGCTCAGCGTCACTTTGGTGGAGAGCAGACGTGTCAGATCATCAACGATGCGTTCATGCGTGCTCGTTAGCTCTGGTTTCGCTTTAGGCTCGGCAGGGTTTTGTAGCGTTCTCACTAACAACTCAGTTTGACGAACGGATAAGCCTTTAACCACAACTTCTCGACCTGCATCAATCTGTAACTCTTCTGATAGAGGCAGCAGTGCACGCGCGTGACCCATCTCAAGGTCACCATGTTCTAGCATCCGTTTCACTTCGTCGGTTAGATTGATAAGACGCAGAAGGTTAGTAACCGCGGTACGCGATTTACCAACCGCATCAGCCACCTCCTGCTGAGACAGTTCAAACTCCTGTTGAAGTCGCTGCAGGGCTATGGCCTCTTCAATCGGGTTTAAGTTTTCACGCTGAATGTTCTCGATTAGCGCCATAGCAATGGCTGCTTCATCAGGGACATCACGAATGACAACAGGAACACGCTCCAATCCTGCCATCTGGGCAGCACGCCAGCGACGCTCACCAGCGATGATTTCAAAATTATCACCACCGATTGGACGCACTACGATAGGCTGCATGATGCCTTGTACTTTGA
This sequence comes from Marinobacterium sp. xm-d-530, assembly GCA_949499045.1. Taxonomy (GTDB): domain Bacteria; phylum Pseudomonadota; class Gammaproteobacteria; order Pseudomonadales; family Balneatricaceae; genus Marinobacterium_E. Next base: position 13,022 of record CATEEE010000140.1, read on the forward strand.
TCGACGCTGCTAGCTCTTCAAGGGCTTGTGGCTCCATATCGCGGCGTGGTTGGTAACGACCACGACAAAGGCGTTCAACCGCCAGCTCAGTGAGTTGCGTAGAGTCACTCGATTGGTCGTTTGCTACAGTCGGTGCAGAACCAGACAGTAGGGCGTCTAAACCACGACCTAATCCACGACGTTTAGTGCTCATTTCAACTCCTTAAGAAACCGCTTGGGATAGCTCTTTGTCAGTACGACGAACCAGTTCACCTGCTAGTGCCAGGTAAGCAATCGCACCTCGAGAATTTTTATCGTACATGATCGCCGGTAAACCATGGCTTGGAGCTTCTGCCAAACGCACATTGCGTGGAATGACCGTACGATATACTTGATCACCAAAGTACTCTAGGAGGTGATCGGAGACATCCTTAGTCAAACTCATCCGCGGATCGAACATGGTACGCAAAATACCCTCGATCTTTAGACGGGGGTTTAAACGTTCATGGATTTTATCGATGGTGCCAACCAACGCACTGATCCCTTCTAGGGCATAGTATTCACACTGCATTGGGATAATGACACCATCAGAACTCGCCAACGCATTCACTGTTAACAAGCTCAATGAAGGTGGATTATCGATCAGGATAAAATCGTACTGATCCGCTACAGCATCAAGCGCCATTTTCAGGCGAAACTCTCTGCGAGTCATCTGCAGAAGTTCGACTTCAGCTGCTGTCAGATCACCATTGGCACCCAGTACGTCGTAACCCACCTTTAAATTGGTGATGATCGACTCTTTGGCGCTCGCTTGATCGGTTAGTAACTCATACACCGAGAGAGTCAAATCATGTTTATCGACACCAGACCCCATAGTCGCATTACCCTGAGGATCCAAGTCGATGAGCAGAACGCGCTTATGCATAGCAGCAAGTGAGGCCGCTAAGTTCACGCTAGTGGTGGTTTTACCTACTCCACCTTTCTGATTGGTGACCGTTAAAATCTTGGCCAACTTACACTCTCCCAATTTTCAACAGGTGTCGTTCTTCATCAAGACCAGGCACTTGAAGGGGGTAACTATCGATTAAATGGTATTGATTTGGCAGATCTGCCAACTCCTGATCAGGATAACGACCTTTCATCGCAAGAAACAGACCCTGATCGGCTAATAGCTCAGCGCTTAACGTTACCATATCTTCGATAGAAGCAAAGGCCCTAGACGTAACTTGTTGGAAAGTACGGCCTGCAAACGCCTCAACACGACCATGAACCACCTCTAAATTCGATAGATTCAACTCGACTTTTACTTGGTGCTGGAATCGGGTCTTTTTCCCGTTACTGTCGAGAGTAACGACCGGCATATCAGGATGAAGAATGGCCATTGGAATACCAGGCAACCCTGCACCGCTGCCGACATCGATTAAATCGGTCTTTTCAACATAGGGTGCAATCGCAACACTGTCCAAGATGTGTTTAATCAACATCTGTTTTGGATCTCGGATCGCTGTCAGGTTATAGGCCTTGTTCCATTTTTGTAACAGCGCTAAATAAGCCAAGAGCTGCTCAACCTGTTGTTCTGAAGCGGACTGATTTAATCGACTAAGACCCGCCTCTAAATCCGCTTTTGGATTGTAGTCCATTAGCTGGCTGCCTTAGCTTGGAGCTGAAGTTTTTTCAGATGAACCAATAATAACGAGATAGCCGCTGGCGTCATGCCCTGAATTCTTGAAGCCTGAGCAATGGTTGCTGGACGAACATGTTCTAACTTAGATTTTAACTCGTTAGAGAGGCCACCTACGGCATCGTAATCAAAATCTTCAGGTAGAGCCGTGTTCTCTTGACGACGCATCTGATCAATTTCTTGTTTCTGTCGATCAATGTAACCAGCATACTTAATGGAAATCTCTATCTGCTCTTCGGCCGCCGTCTCAATTTCTACCTCAGAAGGTTTAATCGCTTTGATGTCGGCATAGGTGAGTTCAGGACGTTTTACCAGATCAGCAAGATTATACTCTCGCGCCAAAGGTGAACTTAACTTGGGTTCTAGGGTAGCCGCTTCTGCAGACTTTGGTTGAACCCAAGTCGATGAGAGTCGCGCCATTTCACAATCAATTTGATCACGCTTAGTTGAAAAAGCCGCCCAACGATCGTCGCCAACTACGCCCAATTTACGGCCAATTTCAGTTAAACGAATATCCGCGTTATCTTCGCGCAGTACCAAACGGTATTCAGCACGAGAGGTAAACATACGGTAAGGCTCTGAGGTACCGTGAGTAATCAAATCATCAACTAAAACGCCAATGTAGGCTTCATCACGGCGTGGGTACCACTGATCCTGATCCAGTGCGCGTGCAGCAGCATTCATGCCTGCCAACAACCCTTGCGCACCTGCCTCTTCGTAACCGGTTGTGCCGTTAATTTGACCCGCAAAGTAGAGACCAGAAATCACTTTGGTCTCTAGTGTGTGTTTTAAATCCTGAGGATTGAAATAGTCATATTCGATGGCATAACCAGGACGTGTAATGTGGGCATTTTCAAAACCACGCATCGAACGGATAACCTCGAGCTGCACATCAAATGGCAAGCTGGTCGAGACACCATTAGGGTAAAGTTCGTGCGTTGTTAACCCTTCAGGCTCAACAAACACCTGGTGTGAGTCTTTATCCGCAAAACGGTGGATCTTATCTTCAATAGAGGGACAGTAACGTGGTCCTATTCCTTCGATAAGTCCAGAGTACATAGGTGAACGATCGAGATTATTTCGAATAATCTCGTGTGTCCGCTCGTTGGTATGGGTGATGTAACAGCTGATCTGTTCAGGCTGGTCACTCGCCTGACCCATAAATGACATGATCGGTGTTGGGGTATCGCCCGGTTGTTCTTGCATGACAGAAAAATCGACGCTGCGAGCATCAATTCGAGGCGGGGTACCCGTTTTTAAACGGTCAACACGAAGCGGATACTCACGTAATCGATCTGCGAGTCGAACTGATGGCGGATCACCAGCACGACCACCCTGATAATTTTGCATACCTATGTGGATCAAACCACCTAAGAAGGTACCAGCAGTTAAGACCACACTGTTCGCAAAGAAACGAATACCTGATTGAGTGACTGCACCGCGAACTTCATCGTTTTCAACAATAAGGTCGTCGACCGCTTGCTGAAATATATCCAGATTAGATTGGTTTTCAAGAATCGAGCGGATTGCTGCTTTGTAAAGAATTCGATCGGCTTGTGCACGTGTAGCACGGACAGCTGGTCCTTTACGTGCATTAAGCGTTCTAAACTGAATACCGCCCTTGTCGGTTGCACGAGCCATCGCACCATCCAGTGCGTCGATCTCTTTAACAAGATGACTTTTACCGATACCACCAATGGCTGGGTTGCATGACATTTGACCCAAGGTCTCAATGTTATGAGTCAATAGGAGGGTTTTAGCCCCTTTACGCGCTGATGCTAATGCCGCTTCTGTGCCAGCATGCCCACCACCAATAATCAATACGTCATAACGATCTGGATAATCCACTCTCTACCTCTTAGCTGTCTTTTCAAATCTAGACAGAAATATGGCGCGGATTATACCTAGGGATTGGCGCTTAAGAAATGGTTAAAAAATAGCCAGAGTACTGTTCGTTGAAAGAGAGAAGATAAATAAAAAATAAAATAGATATATATAAAGAGTTTATTATTATTACTATTATTTAAGCAGGCCATTTTCTGTTAGTAACAAGATAAAATTTAATAAAAACAATAACTTGTATTAATCATAACCTACTTATAAAGAGCGAATAGCTTGAGCATTGAGTGTGTGTGAGCTGTGTATAAGCGGCTTAGTTATTCACAGTCTATTTTA
>CATEEE010000141.1 GCA_949499045.1 Marinobacterium sp. xm-d-530
AGAATCAGCGGTACTAACCAGTTCACAAAGCTGGCTGCAATCAGTATCAGAATGGGTGTCCAGACAGCCATCTGCTTTTGAATCTTAAACTCTGCGTAATACTCTTTGAGTTTATCGACCTCACTGGTCAGCAGGTTGGCCAGCTGTGCCGGCTTAAAAGCAGGGAAGAGTGAAATACCCGTCTTAAAACTGAGGCTAAGAATTTGCTCTCGCAAACGATCACGGATGGTGACGGAGTTGCGCAGATTGATGGTTGATTGCCAGAGAGAAGCTGCCGCTTTGATGGCCAGAATCAGAAACGCTGCAGCGACCAGGATAAACGGACTATGATCTAAGTGACCTTGGGTCAGTACCTGGTCAATCAGCATGGCTACCCAGTAGGCAAAACCAATTGTGCAGAGAGTTTGAATGACTCCTAGCATTAGGGAGAGGCGCATTGATCCCTTAAGATCATACTGATGTTGATCGAGGATTGCGGTTGGGTTGGGTTTACGTCGTCTGGCCAACTTAACTCTCACTAAGATTTACAAAAAAAGGGACTCGAAAGCCCCTTGATTACGTACAGCTAGAGCGCACAGATTAATCGTCTGCGCGCTGCTCTTCTTCAGCATCCAACCACATTGCGTTGATGATGCCGAAGCTACAGGCTAGGAGTACGCCAAGGATCCAAGCAAAATACCACATCTTCTTTATCTCCTAGTAGTTTGAAACACTGTTTTGTTCGATAAACTCAGGTTCAATTCGACGCCACATTTTGTAGTAGCCCCAGAAGGTGTAACCCAAAATGATCGGTACAAAGAACAGAGCTACCCAGAACATTATCTCAAGCGTCAGTGCACTTGAGGTCGCATCCCAGAGCGTCAGTGCGCTGGCGAGATTGGTCGAAGAGGGCATCACGAATGGGAACAGAGTGAAGCCAGTCATAAGGATGATCGACGCGATCGCCAGTGAGCTCAACGTAAAGGCAAAACCACTTTTACCCATTTTAGCCATTAAGCTGGTCAGGATAGGTAATGCCACAGAGGCAGCCACTAGCGCCCAAAGGATTGGGTATGCGGTGTAGTTACCAAACCAGTTGTCTGTAGTGGTTACCGTTTTACTTAACGGGTTAGAGGGCGCGTCACCAACGACAGTTGAGCTAATTTCGTAACCAGGAATGCCGTAATACAACCAAGCCCCCGCAACGGCTAGCAATACTGCCAGAACGGGTCCTAGAAGTGTCGCCATAGCTTGAGCACGGCCTTGAACCTCACCACCGGCACGCATCTGCAACCAAGTTGCACCCTGCAGAGCAAGCATTGCAACACTCGCAAGGCCACACACAATTGCGAACGGGTTCAATAGAGCCCAGAAAGAACCGGTGTAAATAGGACGCGTGAACTCGTCAAAGTAGAACGGTACCCCTAAGAATAGGTTGCCGAACGCGACACCAAAGACCAGTGACGGAACAAAAGAGCCTACTGCTAGGGCATAGTCCCAGTTTCGACGCCAAGCAACAGAGTCCTTCTTAGAACGGTACTCAAATCCGACAGGGCGGAAGAATAGAGCGAACAGCACCAGTAACATCGCCCAGTAGAAACCAGAGAATGCCGTTGCGTAAACCAGTGGCCACGCCGCAAAAATAGCACCACCTGCTGTGATTAACCACACCTGGTTGCCGTCCCAGTGGGGCCCGATGGTATTGATGATGACGCGGCGTTCAGTGTCCGTTTTACCCAACACAGGGATCATCATCGCAGTCCCCAAATCCATACCGTCGGCAATAGCAAAACCAATCAGCAGAACACCAACCAACAGCCACCAGACAAGTCGTAGAGTTTCGTAATCAAACATCATTAAGCTCCTTGAGTCGCTGTGTTCTGTTCAAAGTGGTAACGACCCGTCTGCAAAGCGCTAGGGCCTTTGCGGATGTATTTCACCATTAGGTAGATCTCGATTACCAAGAACAACGTGTAGAGTCCAATAAAGCCAGCCAAGCTCATCCACAGATCAGTCTCTGTCAGGTGAGAGGTCGCGACATAGGTCGGTAGAATTTCACCAATTGCCCAAGGCTGGCGGCCAAATTCAGCGACGAACCAACCCATCTCACTTGCGATCCAGGGAAGCGGCAACGAGAGAAGTGCAAACCACTGCAACCAGCGAGTTTGTACAACTTTTCGCTTGGCAGTAAAGACAAATGCCAACACAAATAACAACAGCATGGTAAAGCCTGCACCGACCATGACACGGAAGGTCCAGAACATCGGTGCTACCTTTGGAATGGTATCGCGAGCAGCCAGTTTGATCTGCTCTTCGGTCGCGTCAACCACCTCTTCAGTGTATCGCTTCAACAATAGACCATAGCCTAGATCAACGCTGACTTCAGAGAAGGCGGCACGATTTTCAGGTGTGTCCTCACCGTTGCGCAGTTTCTCTAAAAGGCCGTAAGCGACAATACCGTTACGAATGCGATCTTCAGCATGAGCTACCAAGTCTTTTATACCGGTGACCTCTTCATCCAAAGAGCGAGTGGCAATCAGGCCTAAGGCACCAGGAATCTTTAGAGCGTAGTCAGTCGTCATGGTCTCTTCGTTTGGCAGGCCGACAACGGTAAAGGCAGCGGGTGCAGGATGAGTTTCCCATTCCGCTTCGATCGCTGCCAATTTAACTTTTTGAACTTCACCCACTTCGTAGCCTGATTCGTCACCGAGTACGATGACAGAGATAGCTGAGGCTAGTCCGAACGCTGATGCAATAGCGAATGAACGACGTGCAAATGGGATGTCACGGTTGCGCAACATGAAATAGCTGCTGACCGCGAGAACGAAGATGGCGCCCGTCACATAACCTGCAGAAACAGTGTGAACAAACTTAACCTGTGCTACTGGGTTGAGTAGGACTTCCGTGAAGCTGTCCATCTCCATACGCATGGTTTCGAAGTTGAAGTAGGCTCCCACAGGGTTCTGCATCCAGCCGTTGGCAATCAAAATCCAGAGCGCTGAGAAGTTAGAGCCCAGAGCAACCAACCAAGTCACCGCTAGGTGCTGTACTTTGCTTAGGCGGTCCCAACCGAAGAAGAACAGACCGATCATGGTGGATTCTAAGAAGAACGCTACCAGGCCTTCAATCGCTAGCGGTGCACCAAACACGTCACCGACGTAGTGTGAGTAGTAGGCCCAGTTGGTTCCAAATTGGAACTCCATGGTCAAACCCGTTGTCACACCGAGTGCGAAGTTAATACCGAACAACTTACCCCAAAACTTGGTCATATCACGGTAGATCTGTTTGCCCGTCATGACATAGACAGATTCCATGATCGCCAGCAGGAAAGATAGACCTAGGGTCAGTGGTACAAATAGAAAGTGATACATCGCCGTAATGGCAAACTGCCAACGCGATAGTTCCACAACCGATTCTGAAATCATCGGGGATGCCTCCAGTAGACAAATTAAGCACATAAAATTATGTGCACTGCACAATGTCTCGGAATTGTAATCGGTTATATAGTCAAAAGTAATTGATATATATCTAAAGTTTTAACGATAAATGCTCACAAGTAGTTGAGAAAATCTCAACCTTTACAGCGATTAGAGGGGCAGATGTTGACCGATTTGATGATCAAAACGCAGGCATCACCAACGTTTAGGTTGAGTTTTTTAAGAGAGCGAGAGGTGATGTGTGTAGAGATGATCTCTCCTGCAACGCACACGTTAATCAGAACATCGCCTGATGGAATGTTTTCAATAGATTCAACAGTACCGTTGACTTGGTTGAGTGCAGAGATGCCATCGACTTTGGTGGTCGATAGAATGAGATCGTTAGCGACGAGTTCAAGGCATACAGAGGTACCAATTGAAGCATCAATCGACGGCACATAAAGGGTTTCGTTGGCAGCTTGAAGCTCTGAAAGTCCATCGGAGTGATGTGCTACCAAGCGGGTGGTCAGTGTCGACTTAATGGCACGATTTGCAGTGCGCGCCACCTTGCTGTTAGCCATCACCTCACGTGCGGGTCCTTGTGTCACAATGCGGCCCTGCTCTAGCGCGATGACATGATCAGCAAGCTCCAAGACCTCTTGCGGTGAGTGGGTTACGTAGAGCATGGGAATACCCAGCTCACGGTTTAGTTTCTTAAAGTAGGGCAGTAACTCTGCTTTTCGGGCGCCATCAAGAGCGGCAAGGGGTTCATCGGCCAAAATTAGATCAGGTGCACTCAGCAAAGCACGCCCTATAGCGACACGCTGTTTTTCACCACCTGAAAGTGAACTTGGAGCTCGCTTCATTAAAGATTTTATGCCTAAAAGTTCGACTATGTGATTGAAATCGACACTTTTGTCGGCTTTTTTAAAACGTTTCGCGTAATTTAGGTTCTGTTCTACTGTCAGGTGAGGAAAGAGTCTGCTCTCCTGAAAAATATAGCCAATGTTGCGTTGATAGGGTTTTAGATGTTTATTGTCGTCGCTATCAAATAACACTCGGTTGGACAGAGTGACTCTGCCTTCACAGTGAGTTAGCAAGCCCGCTATCGCATTAATCGTGGTGGTTTTACCTGAGCCTGATTCGCCAAATAGAACGGTAATTCCACTAGGGGCCTCAAACGTTACATCGAGTGAGAAGTTTGGCATCGACTGCTGTAAAGAGACCGACAGAGTCATGACTGTAGCCTCCGGCTCATTCGACGTGACAGCCATTCAGATGCGAGAAGTGCACTCATCGCAATGATAATAGAGATGATGACTAACTTGGTGGCTGAGCTTTCACCGCCGGGCACCTGAAGAAACGCATAGATAGCAGATGGCAGCGTTTGTGTTTGCCCTGGAATATTCGATACAAAGGTGATGGTTGCACCAAATTCACCCATCGCTTTTGCAAAGCCAAGAACAGCGCCGGCAATGATGCCGGGAAGCATTAAAGGCAGGGTAATGGTGAGGAAGACCCATCGCCTAGAGGCACCCAGCGTTGCTGCAGCCTCTTCTAATTTAGGATCTATAGCCTCTATCGATAAGCGAATAGCCCGAACTAACAACGGAAAGGCCATAATGGCCGCGGCTAAAGCTGCACCACTCCAGCGAAACGCAAACTCAATGCCCCATTCTGCAAGGAATGAACCGATAGGGGTGCGTTTCCCAAAGGTGATTAAAAGCAGATAACCCGTTACAACGGGCGGTAAAATCAATGGTAGATGGACAATACCATTGAGAAGCTGCTTCCCAACAAACTCCTTTTTCGCCAACAGATAAGCTATTCCAATAGCTGCGGGTAGGCTGAACAGAGTTGCCCAAAAAGCCACTTTGATTGATAACAGTACTGCTGCCCATTCGTTGGGGCCTAGCCAATCACTCACGTTACTGCGAATCCATTAAAAAACCGTTGCGCTCTAGTATCGCCTTAGACTGCTGTGAGCGCAAAAACTGTAAAAAGGTCTCTGTCGATTTGCCGCTCTCTTCAATAGAGGCCGCGGGATAGAGAATCTTGTCATGGGACTCTTTTGGGAAGCTCGTAATGATTGAGACCTTGGGTTCTGCAACAGCATCAGAGCGGTAGACGATACCCAGAGGGGCTTCGCCCGAAGCTACTAATGCCAGCGCAGAACGAACATTGTCTGATTGTGCTACTTGCTGCTTAAGAGAATCCCAAACATGATAGTGAGTGAGTGCTTGCTTACCGTAAATTCCAGCGGGTACTGACTCTACTAACCCCATGGCCAGGTATTCATTATCTAATACATCGAGCAGTTCGGTTGGCTTATCGAGGCTGAATTTTACCTCTGGCGTGCTACTGATTAGCACCAGCTGATTACTGGTTAGGTTGAAGCGTGATGGTTCACTGATGAGTGCTTGATCCGAGAGATAATCCATCCAGGCCTGGTTGGCTGATATGAAAATATCGGCGGGTGCGCCCATCTCTATTTGTCGTGCCAAGGTGGCAGAACCCGCATAGGAGACAACAATTGAATCTGAATGCTCGGCTTCGTAATGCTTTGCGATCTCATCAATCGCATTTTTTAGGCTTGCGGCTGCAAAGACAGTCAGTGTCTCAGCAAAGGTTTGTGAGGATGCAAAAGCAGTCAAACCCATTGCGAGTATTGATCGAAGAGCGACTGCTTTAAACTGCATGGGTTAAGCGCTGATTCCGTATTCGTCACGGTATGCTCGAATGGCCGTCAACTCAGCATCGCGACCTCCTTGCTCTTCCAAATACTCAACCAGATCATCCAGCGAGATGATGCTAGCGACTTGCATGTTGTAGTCACGCTCAACTTCTTGAATGGCGGAAAGCTCACCGGTGCCCCGCTCCATGCGGTTCAATGCGATGACGGTCGCTGCTGGCGTTGCACCGTTTTCGTCAATCAGAGTCATCACTTCACGGATGGCTGTGCCAGCGGTAATGACATCGTCAATAATCAAAACACGGCCCGCAAGTGGTGCGCCCACTAGGTTGCCACCTTCGCCGTGATCTTTGACCTCTTTGCGGTTAAAGACATAAGGAACGTCTTTACCAAAATCGTTAGCAAGTGCTACGACGGTTGTGGTTGCAAGAGGAATGCCTTTGTAAGCTGGGCCAAGCATGACATCGTAATCGATCTTGGCATCTTCAATCGCAGCTGCGTAGAAGCGACCCAGTTTTGCAATGGCATCACCCGTATTGAAAAGACCAGCGTTAAAAAAGTAAGGGCTGGTTCGACCCGATTTTAGGGTGAACTCACCAAATTTAAGAACGCCTTTTTCGATTGCGAATTCGATGAACTCACGCTGGTAGCTTTGCATAGTAGTGAAATCCTTAGAACTGGGTTTAATCCGCGTAGGATACCTGAACAGAGTTCAACACCCAAACCAACTTCTTTCAGCTTTAAAAAATTCCGTTTTTATGAATCTATCGCTACAATTGCACTCTTTAGTCTAACAACAATAGTTATACGGAGCGCTTCGATCTTATGCGCGTAATCACTTTTAATACCCAAGGTATTGTTCAAGCCGCGGACAGGGGCTTTTTCGATTGGATGGTTAAGCAGGATGCTGATGTTGTCTGTCTGCAAAACATCCGTGCGCGTGAGTATCAATTAGATGATTCTCGCTACCATCCTGAGGGTTATGAAGCGTACTTCTTTGAAGCGTTTGACGATGATTACAGTGGTGTAGCGATCTACACTCGCCACCTACCTAAGGCGATTATGACCGGTTTAGGTTTTGAACAGTGCGATTTCCAAGGTCGTTACATTCAGGCGGATTTCGAACGATTCAGTGTGGGCTCTTTCAACGTTCCATCGGGTCTTAAAGGACCAGAAGCACAGGCCGAGAAAGAGAAGTTTATTGAACAATTCGAAAGCCACTTTGAGAAGACCCTTCGCAAGCGTCGTGAATTTATCTTCGCTGGCAGTATGAAAATCGCTCACAAGCCTGTCGATCTGAGTAACTGGTATGCCAATCAAACCGTATCCGGATTTCTTCCAGAAGAGCGTGAGTTCATGGAAGAGCTATTTGGTGAGATGGGCTATGTCGATACGATGCGTGAGTGTACAAAAGCTGATCGTGAATACACTTGGTGGCCAGACTACAATCGTGCTCGTGAGTTAAATGAAGGTGCGCGTTTGGACTATCAGGTTACGACTCAAGGTCTGCGTAAAACCATTCAACACTGCAGTATCTACAAAGGGCAACAGTTCTCAGAACACGCCCCGTACATCGTAGATTATGATTTAGATTTTTAAGCAAGCGTTAGATGTTAAAAAACCCTCTCCTGAGGGTTTTTTATTGTTAGCGGGAAAAGAAGGCTAACATCATGATCTGAATCGCTGCCAGCCATGAACAGGCAACTCTAACGGCAATTCGCGAAAAGGATGCGGGCAGCTTTTCAAGCAGTAACTCACCTGTTGCAGCACCAAGCATCACCGGCAATATAGCCCCAAGTGTTACGCCGACGTAGATGGCGCTACTTAGTTCCATCCAGACATGCCCTTCCAAAGAGACCATCTGAACGAGAAGGCCAGTAAACAGTGCAAGAATCAGTGTTAACGGTTTGTATTGTTGGTTTAGGCTAGCACCGATAGTCGCCGTAATGGCTCCAACAACCGTTGCCCCCATGATGACCCAAGTGGTTACTGAAGGCGCCAACAGAAATCCTAACGCTAAACCTACAATGAAGAGGGGAAGGGCCTGAATGACCCCGCGGTTTTTCCAGAGAGCAATCATTAGACCTAGCGAGAGGGTGGCAAACAAACTGACTTGATCAAAGATCACCACGCTTGCGCCTTCGACAAAGCTTGCGAACTGATCGGTACCAGCCCCAAAGCTATGAGCTGCTGCCTGGCTAGGCAGCAGTACAGAGGTCAAAAAGAGCAGTGCAGAGCGTGAAAGGTTTGTCATGTGTTACAGCACACCAAACAGGTAGCCACCACCGACTAACGCGATGATAGCGCCACCTAAGCGAACTAACATCGTGCCGAAATCGAGTTTGGTTAGGAAGCCAAAAGCGATACCAACAAGGTGGAGTAGGCCTGTCGCTATGACAAATCCAACGGCATAACCGTATGCGTTAAATTCGGTTGGGAACTCTGTGCCGTGTGCGTGACCATGGAAGATCGCAAAGATACCCACGATTACAGCGGCTATCCAGAGCGGTGCCTTAACTGCAAAGACAATTAGCAGACCGAGAACCACACCTGAAAGCGCAATACCTGTCTCTACCGCAGGGATGGGAACACCAGCAATGCCTAATGCACCACCAATCGCCATCACTAACGGGAAGACTACCGGAAGAATCCAGATAGCGGGTGCACCCAAGAATGCGCCCCACAGGCCAACGGCCACCATCGCAACAACATGATCCCAGCCCATGATTGGGTGCCAAAAACCAGAAGCAAAGCCAGTGTTGATGCCTTCACCCGTGTGGGCAAACGCCATGCCGCTAAATAGCATCAAGGATAGAGTGGTTAGAAATTGTTTAACTGTCATTAGTAATTCCTAAGTAAGTATGTAATCTTCGTCGCTTACGCCAGAGACGCTTTTTGGATTGCTGTTAGCTCTTCAATTCCTTTTTTGGCCAGAGTCAGCATCTGGTTCAATTCGTCCTGAGTGTAAGGTGCACCTTCAGCCGTTCCTTGAACTTCCACGAATCCGCCGGTTTCAGTCATGACGACGTTCATATCCGTCTCGGCTGATGAATCTTCTGCATAGTCGAGATCCAAGACGGCTTGACCTTTGTACATGCCTACTGAAATAGCTGCGACTTGGTTCTTGATTGGGTTACCTTTGAGAGCGCCATTTTTGTCTTTCTTCAGTTCGTTAATCGCATCGATTAGCGCAATGTATGAACCGGTAATTGAGGCTGTACGAGTACCGCCATCGGCTTGCAGAACGTCACAATCGATGGTGATGGTGTTTTCGCCCAGCTTATCCAGATCGATCGCGGCACGCAGTGAACGGCCGATTAGACGTTGTATCTCAAGCGTGCGGCCTGACTGTTTACCGCGCGACGCTTCACGATCGGTACGGCTGTTCGTAGCGCGAGGTAGCATGCCATACTCAGCCGTTACCCAACCAGATCCAGAGCCACGCAACCAACGCGGTACACCGCGAGTAACTGACGCATTACAGAGCACTTTGGTATTGCCAAACTCGATTAACACTGAACCCTCAGCATGCATTGTAAAGTTGCGAGTGACTTTGACTTCGCGCATCTGGTCCAGTTGGCGACCACTTGGGCGCATTGCATCTAAACCTAGGTTTTTCAGTTGATCAGAGAGTGGAGAGCTCATGTAGGTACCTTAAAAGTGCCGGCATCGGCTGTTATAGTGACAATTAATCTATGGTAATCGAGTTTGACAGTATATGACACAGAGTATGACCGCTTTTGCCCGTTCAGAAGCCGAATTTTCATGGGGTACATTGGTTTGGGAAATTCGCTCGGTCAATCAGCGTTTTTTAGAGCCTCATTTCAAACTTCCTGACTTTATGCGTCAGCATGAGATTGCCATACGTGACAAGCTGCGCAAGCGACTTGCTCGAGGCAAGGTCGAATGCTCGCTTCGCTTCCATGAGGCTGTGGGTCAGCAGAGCGTTCAAGTTGATCAAGTTCGGTTACAACAGATCACTGAAGCACTAAAGCAGATCCAACTCACCGGTTCCTCAGAAGGGGCGATTGATCCTTTAGCACTTCTGCAATTCCCCGGAGTCATGAACAGTACTTCAGCTGATCCCAACGAGGTAGGGCAAGCGGCACTGTCCCTGTTTGATGAAGCCTTAGCTCAACTCATTGAGGGTCGTCAGCGAGAAGGAATCGAACTAGCGGGTTTGATAGAGGATAGGTTGCAATCTATTGCGGCGATTGTCGGCGAAATTCGTTCAAAGATGCCGCAAATTATCGAAAATCAAAAAGCCAACTTGGTGGAGCGAGTTTTGCAGCTAGGTGTCGATCTTGATGCAGAGCGTCTTGAACAAGAGGTTGTTCTGTTGGCACAACGTGCTGACGTTGCAGAAGAGCTAGACCGTCTAGACACCCATATCACTGAAGTTAGAAGGATTTTGAAAGAGAAAGGTCCAATCGGCCGTAAACTCGACTTCCTAATGCAAGAGCTGAATCGTGAAGCCAA
>CATEEE010000142.1 GCA_949499045.1 Marinobacterium sp. xm-d-530
AACCGCGATGGCCACAAACAGCCAGCGCTGCCAACCCTCTTCATTTGCTAAAAAGCTAAAAGCCGCTCCCGTGTTGTGCAGCAGCCTTAAGTCAAAGATCGGGAGAACAGCGATCGGCAAGTTATAGCTCAGCATACTGGATGCTAGCGCCTTACTGCCAAGATCAAGCACTACAATGGCTAGGCTAAGCCATAGCCACTGCAGTGCAGAGGGGTTACGCGAAGTGACGCTGCTCACCTTCGCCCTCTACGTTATCGACACAACGTGTGCATAGCTCTGGGTGATTTGTGTTTTGGCCAAAATCTTCACGGTGGTGCCAACAACGCGCACATTTAGCTTCTTCTGAAGCCTTAACAGCTACTTTAAGACCTTCCACCGCGGTCTCACGAGCATCGGCACCATTCGCTAATGGCTCAATGCTTGCAGTCGATGTGATCAATACAAAGCGAAGCTCATCGCCCAGACGATCTAGATCGGCCGTGATCTGCTCATCCGCGTATAGAGTTACTTCAGCTGCAAGAGAAGCCTTAACTAGCTTCTCGTTACGCGCCTCTTCCAGACACTTGTTCACCGCCTGTTTAACCTGAAGTACACGCTCCCAGTACTCACGACCAAAAGCATCGTCTGCGGTCATCTCAAACAGCCCTTCATACCAAGTCGTTAGCATGGCACTTTCTGGGTTGTTACCTGGCAGCACTTCGATGATCTCATCAGCAGTGAAGCTAAGGATCGGTGCAATCCAGCGAACCAGTGCTTGCGCAATGTGGAACAGAGCCGTCTGACATGAACGACGAGCCAAGCTGTCTGGCTTAGTCGTGTACTGACGGTCTTTAATGATGTCTAGGTAGAAGCCACCCAACTCTTGAGCACAGAAGTTGTGAACTTGCTGGTAAACATCCAAGAAACGGTAGCTATTGTAAGCATCAATCACACGCTGTTGCAGACGGTAAGCCGAATCAACTGCCCAACGATCCAGCGCCAGCATCTCTTCTGGTTTTACGCTGTGCGCCTCTGGCTCAAAACCATTGAGGTTTGCCAAAAGGAAGCGCGACGTATTACGGATACGACGGTAGCTGTCTGCCGTACGTTGAAGAATCTGATCCGATACAGCCATATCGCCCGAGTAATCAGTAGAGGCAACCCAAAGACGCAAAATATCAGCACCGAGTTTGTCGTTGACCTGCTGCGGTGCAATGACATTACCCAAGGACTTAGACATTTTGTAGCCCTTCTCATCGACCGTGAAGCCGTGAGTCAGAACCTGCTTGTACGGAGCACAACCGTTAATCGCGATCGATGTTTTCAGTGACGACTGGAACCAACCACGGTGCTGATCCGACCCTTCTAGGTACATGTCAGCCGGGAAGGTCAGACTCTCCTTGGTGCGCAGAACCGAGTGGTGCGTGACGCCCGAATCGAACCATACGTCCATGGTATCGGTCACTTTATCGTAATCTGCTGCCTCATCACCCAACAACTCTACTGGATCCAGATCAAACCATGCATCGATACCGGTCTCTTCGATACGCTGCGCAACCTGCTCGATCAACTCAGTCGTGCGTGGGTGAAGTTCACCTGTCTGCTTGTGAGTGAATAGCGTAATCGGCGTACCCCAAGTACGTTGACGCGATACACACCAGTCTGGACTCTGGCCGACCATCGCTTCAATACGCGTCTGACCCCAATCAGGGAACCACTGCACACCCTTGATCGCATCCATTGCGTCCGCTTTAAGGTTCTCTTTCTCCATTGAGATGAACCACTGTGGCGTTGCACGGTAGATCAATGGCGTTTTAGTACGCCAGCAGTGTGGGTAGCTGTGCTGGAAACGTTTTAGGTGAACCAACTTGCCTTCACGCTCTAACGCTTCCGTCACGGGTGCATCTGCTTTGTAGACATGGATGCCTGCAAATTCACCCGCAGCATCCGTGTAGACACCATCCGCTTGAACAAGGTTAAGGGTTTTAAGGTCGTAACGGTTACCAACAATGAAGTCGTCCATACCGTGATCAGGCGCAGTGTGGACAGCACCAGTACCCGCATCGGTTGTAACGTGATCGCCTAGGATTACAGGTACTTCACGATCGAACACAGGGTGTTCAAGTTTAAGCAGCTCCAGCGCCGCACCGTTTACACGACCTAGGACTTCAAACTTATCGACGCCCCAGCGCTCCATGATCGATTCAACCATCGACTCAGCTAGCACCTGGTAATCGACACCGCTCTCTAGGTGCACTTCAACCAAGGCATACTCCAACTCACCGTTAACCGATACCGCTTGGTTAGCAGGAATTGTCCATGGCGTTGTTGTCCAGATGACGAGGGAAACGTTTGCTTTGTCAGTACCGAACAGTGCATTCACTTTTGTTTGATCAACAAAGGTGAAGCGCACATCAATTGCCGTAGAGGTTTTGTCTTGGTACTCAACCTCCGTCTCAGCCAATGCCGATTTACCGACCACACTCCAGTAGACCGGTTTGTAACCTTTAACTAGGTGACCACGCTCTGCAATTTTACCCAATGCACGAACGGTATTGGCTTCGGTTTTGAAGTTCATCGTTAGGTATGGGTCATCCCAATCACCCTGAATACCTAAACGAATAAAGTCCTCTTTCTGACCCGCAATCTGCTCAGTCGCATAGGAGCGGCACTTAGCACGGAAGTCTGCGTACGAGACTTTCTCGCCCGCTTTGCCGATCAGTGTCTCTACCTTGTGCTCGATCGGCAGACCGTGACAGTCCCAACCGGGTGTGTATGGCGAATCAAAACCACTCAGGGTTTTGGATTTGATGATCATATCTTTGATGATCTTATTCACCGCGTGACCAATGTGAATACTGCCGTTAGCGTATGGAGGGCCATCGTGCAGAATAAATTTTGGTCGACCTGAGCTTACTTCACGAATGCGTGCGTAAAGATCCATCTCTTTCCATTTAGCAAGACGCTTAGGTTCAGCAGATGGCAGGTTACCGCGCATTGGGAACGCAGTTTCCGGCAGGTTTAGAGTCGGTTTGTAATCGGTCATCAATCCAGTCCCAGTTTAGGTATTTGCGACAGCGAACCAAGCGCGCGCTGCAGCGATATCTTTTGCGATCTGTTCTCGCAAAGCATCCAATCCTTCAAAGCGTTGCTCTGCACGCATTGGATGTAAAAATTCAACACTGAGCAACTCACCGTAGAGCTGCCCCGAAAAATCTAGCAAGTGCACTTCCAACACAGGTCGCACACCATTGAGTGTCGGCCGACTGCCGACATTGCAAATAGCGTTGTAGGCTTTACCCGCCAAATGCGCCCTTACTGTGTAAACACCCCGCATTGGGCAAGCGTACTTATGCATGCGCACATTGGCTGTCGGAAAGCCCAACTCACGCCCCACTTTTTGGCCATGTTGCACACGACCGGTGACGCGATAGCGGCGCCCTAATAAGCGAGCAGCCAACGATAAATTGTTGGCGGTTAAGGTCTCACGCACACGTGAACTACTGACTCGCTCATCCTCTAAAATCAGAGTCGGGGTATCGGCGACGGAAAAACCATGCGACTCACCCGCTGACTTCAACAGTGCATAATCGCCACGGCGATCACAACCAAAACGAAAATCATCGCCGACCACGAAGTGTTTAACACCTAAACCCTTCAGCAACAGCTCATCAACAAACGCCTCGGCTGACAGTGAACGCAAACGCTCGTTGAAGCTCAAACAAAGTACGCGATCAACGCCTTCTGCTTCTAACAAACGAAGCTTCTCACCAAAACGGGTGAGGCGAGGCGGAGCTGACTCTGGCGAAAAAAATTCACGCGGCTGCGGTTCAAACACAATCACAGCAGAGGGCAAACCGAGTTGTTGTGCTTTTTCTCGGACACCCGACAGTATCATCTGATGACCTAAGTGAACGCCGTCAAAGTTACCGATCGTCGCAACGCAGCCGCGATGATGATCGCGTAAATTGTGAAGCCCTCGAATCAGTTCCATTGCGTTATCAGTTTCACCCAAGAATCAGACAAATAATAAACGCGGGATTATAGCGCATGCAGGCCCCTCTAATTAAGACCTAAAGCGCTATGTTTGAAGGAAATTCTCGACTTTAGCCACGCAAATGGCGCATTCGCACACCAGAAAGGATCAACGAGGCGCAGTAAACCAGAACAGCGCCAGCCACGAGCAGCAACATCCACTCAACTCTTTGCCATAAACCAGCCGACAACCAGTCCGAAGCAGCAGGCGCGAACAGTAGAACAACCGCCGCCATCAATGCATTGGCACATACCAACTGCAGTGACCACTTCAGCCAACCAGACTGCCATTTAAAGACACCCTGTTTAATCAAGCCATGCAACAACCAGCCCGCATTCATGAAAGCCGACAGCGCGGTCGCTAAGGCAAGGCCGGCATGCGCCAGAGGAAAGACGAGAATCAGGTTAAATACCATATTCGCCACCATTGCTTTCACGGCAATTTTGACGGGAGTTTTCGTATCTTGACGAGAGAAGTAGCCTGGCGCCAATACTTTGATCAGCATAAAGGCGAGTAGCCCCAATCCATAAGCCCGAAGACTCATAGCCGCCATACTGACATCACGATCGGTCATCTCACCGTAATGGAACAGAGTCGTTAACAGAGGCTCCGCCAAAAGAATCAACGCCACCGCCGAAGGAATCCCAATCAACAGCACCATTCGCACTGCCCAATCCAACATCTTGGCAAACTCGTCCCCTGACTTTTCAGCGTGCTTACGAGATAGGCTGGGAAGAATCACCGTTGCAATCGCGATGCCAAACACCCCCAACGGGAGCTCTGCCAAACGATCTGAGTAATAGAGCCAAGAGACACTCCCCGTCTGTAAGAAAGAGGCAAGCACGGTATCCAGTAGCAAGTTAATCTGTGCAACTGACACGCCAAACAGAGCGGGTAGCATCAGCTTCAGAATGCGCCGTACACCTTCATCCTTCCAACCCGCTTGCGGTACTGGCAATAGACGCAAGCGTGCAAGGAACGGCAACTGGAACAGCAATTGAACAGTACCAGCCATCAACACCCCCCACGCGAGGGCCATAATAGGCGGATCAAACAGTGGACTCAGGTAGACCGCTGACCCAATCAGACAGACATTCAGCAACACCGGAGTAAACGCAGGCACCGCAAAACGCTCATAGGAGTTCAGTATGGCACCGCAGAATGCCGTGAGGGATATCAGCATCAGATAAGGGAAGGTAATACGGAGCATGTCCGCCGCAAGACCAAAGCTCTCGGAGCCAGATAGGTAAAAACCAGGCGCAAACAGCATCGCCAACAGTGGCGAACCAATACTACCCAACAGAGTGACCAGCAACAGCACAAAACCCAAACTACCGGCCGTGCGGTTAACTAGAAACTGAACAGCCGTTAAGTCACGTTGCGAACGGTACTCAGAAAGCACCGGTACAAAAGCTTGAGCAAAAGCCCCTTCGGCAAAAAGGCGTCTTAAGAAGTTAGGAATTTTAAAGGCGACAAAAAAGGCATCGGAGGCACCGCTAGCACCGAAATAGCCAGCAACCACTACATCACGAATCAAACCCAGCACGCGCGAGATCATGGTCATGATGCCAACAACAGCACTTGAGCGCAGCAGACCGCCGCTAGATGTCGCTTTTTGACTCAACTTTTAACCTCAATGTGCCGAATGAATCCGTCGATTATCGCGTACCTAAGAAGAAGGTCAACTAAAAGTGCATTTCTTCTGCGTTTAATGCTTGACAGACGGCAACGATATCGGAATAATTTCGCATCCAATTTTGAGACGCAAGTCTCTTTTGTTTAACTCAAATTTAAGGAGCTCAGCTGTGGCAAATTCCGCAGGATCTCGTAAACGTGCTCGCCAGGCGGAAAAGCGTCGTCAACATAACGCTAGCCTGCGCTCCATGGTACGTACTTACATCAAGAAAGTACTAAAAGAAGTTGCTGGTGGTGACCAAGCTGCTGCTAACGAAGCATTCAAAGTTGCTCAGCCTATCCTAGATAGCTCAGTAAACAAAGGAATCTTCAAGAAGAGCGCTGTTGCACGCACTAAGAGCCGCCTAAACGCACGCATCAAAGCGATGGCTGCATAAGCGACCACTTTAAAGCTTTTCAAAAACCCGCTTCTTAGCGGGTTTTTTGTTGCCTGGAATTTGGAAGATGCTGAAAAAGTAGTGTCACAAACCGGTGACTGGCTTTAGCCTGTCATCCGCTTTAATCGTATTTTCCAGAGACTTAGCTTGCCGGTATAGCGGCTGTCAGGCTGAAGTCAGACACCCGAGATCGCTCCAACAAGTGAGGTTCGCGGCCTTCCCAAGGCCGCTCCAGCGGTTTAGGCCAGTGCCATATTATCGCGATGGACTAGCTCAGGATCTGTGATATGACCGATCAGAGATTCGATCTCTTGACTGGCATGACCTTTAATACGATCAGCCTCATCGAAGGCGTAGTTAACTAAGCCACGCGCGATAACGTCACCGTTAG
>CATEEE010000143.1 GCA_949499045.1 Marinobacterium sp. xm-d-530
CAACAGCGTCTCTGTATTGCTCGCGCTATTGCAGTAAGCCCAGAAGTGATCCTTATGGATGAGCCCTGTTCAGCACTTGACCCAATTGCAACAGCAAAGGTTGAAGAGTTGATCGAGGAGCTTAAGAGCCAGTACACCATCGTTATAGTCACGCACTCGATGCAACAGGCAGCGCGTGTCTCTGATCGTACAGCCTACTTCCACTTAGGTGATCTGATTGAGGTTGGCAATACTGAGCAGATCTTTACCAACCCTTCACACCAGCTAACTCAGGACTACATTACTGGCCGTTTTGGTTAGAGCAAAAATTCAATACGCATATTGATGCCGTACTGTTTACAGAAGGACTCTTCCCGCTCCAAATCCGCAATCAGGAGTGGGTATTCCTCACTAACCTCTGCATCCAATGAGAGGGTGAGTCGTTCGCCGTCGAAGTCTATTTTGGGTACTTCAGGATACTCGCTGCTCCGACTTAAATGCCAGATAACAGAGAGGCGCAAAATCAGAATTAAAGCGATGGCATGTTTTTTGGATAGCATGCCAAGGTTGGTCACTAGGGACTTTTTAATCTTTTTACGATGCAATCGAACCATTAGCGCTACCAGCTTTTGCTGATCGAAACTAAAACCGGCTAGATTTGAGTGCTCTAAGATGTACGCTGAATGCTTCTGTAAACCACTTGAATTTAGGTTTAATCCTACTTCATGCGTCAGTGCCGCGTATTGCAAATAACGGCGAGTAAAGACAGGAAGACGTAACTCAGATGCTAACTGGCGCCAGAGTTTTATTGCTGTATCACTGACGCGTTCAGCATGCTTGGCATCAACATGGTAACGTGCCATCAATGAGCGAATCGCACGCGTTCTAGTATCCTGCTGATCACCCGATGATGCCGTAAACTCCCCCAGCAAACCTTCTCGTAAAGCACCAGAGGAAAACTTGGCCTGCTCAATCTCGAGGCTAGAGAAAACGGCATCTAAAATCGCTAAACCACCAGCGAAAATCTGCAATCGTTGCTCACTAATTCCTTTTACAACTTTACTGGATAGCTCATTTTTGACGACTAATTTACGCAAGGCTTTTATCGATTTAGCGGAAATCTCTTTCGAGTCATAGCCCAGGTTTTCGCTGGCCACCGCTATCGCTTGTGCAGTACCAGAAGTACACCTCACTTGGTTCCAACCGATGGATGAAAAGAGTGCTGAAAAGCGTTCCAGTTGCTGCTGGGCATAGAGTTTAGCTTTTTTATAAGAAGCCTTATCAACGCCTTTGCTAAAAAAGGCTTCAGTAAAACTCACAGAGCCCATAGTGTGAGATCGCCCTAACTCCAGACTGTTCTCACGTCCAAGTGCTACCTCAGTGGATCCACCACCAATATCAATGACCAAGGTGTTACCCGCTAAGTGCTCTGAACTTGAAACACCCAAATGAACCAGACGAGCCTCTTCTTGACCACTGATAATCTCGATAGGGTATGGAAAAACTTGTCTAGCAGAGGCAAGAAATTCACTCCGATTCTTAGCTATACGCAAGGTGTGGGTACCGACCACACGAACAGTGCAGTTAGGAAATGGGGTTAGTTGTTCAGCAAATGTCTTGAGTACTGAAACTCCTCGTTCAATAGCTTCTTCAGAGAGATTATTTTTTGCATCTAAGCCCTCCGCTAGACGAACACGCTCTTTGTGTTTAAACAGCGGCTGCACATCATCGTGAAGTTGACGCACGACCAGCATGTGAAAACTGTTAGAACCTAGATCAATTGCCGCAAAGTGTCGCGGTTCTGACTCGGAGTTATGCTTGTCGTTCACGCGAGCGCTCCAGCTGTTTTAAGTAATCGTAAATCGCCATCTGTGAGCGTATTTTCTTCCGATTGCCACGAGTTAAGTATTGATTGCTCTGTTCGGGATCTAAGGCTCTAGCCTTAGTGTTGTCTCGCCATTGCAGGTCGAGCTGATCCTTGATGAGCTTACGAACATTCTTATCCAGTATTGGGCAGCCGACTTCAATTCGGTGATCTATGTTGCGGGTCATCCAGTCTGCGGAGGTTAAAAACATCTTTCGTTTACCACCAGCATAAAAGAGAGACACACGAGCATGCTCAAGATATCGATCCACAATACTGATGATTTTAATATTGTCACTAACACCTGGTATACCGGCTAAAATGTTACACATCCCCCGAACAATTAGCCGTATTTTGACTCCCGCTTGGCTCGCTTCATAGAGCTTGTTTGAGAGCCCTTCGTCAACCAGGTTATTCACTTTCAAGAAGATCTCCGCACGATTGCCATTGCGTGCAGCATTAATCTCATCATCAATCAATTGATTGATTGGGTCACGACTGTAATTTGGACTAACCTGAAGATATTTAAACTTGAAATTTTTGTAAGGATTTATAATAAAATCAAAGACTTTATCGAGTTCTTCTGTAATCTCAGGTCGTTTAGTAAAGAGACCAAAATCGGTGTAAATTCGGGCGGTTTTCTCGTTCAAGTTACCGGTACTGATGTAACCATAAGCAACGTCTTCACCCTCCTCTTCTCGGACGACGTGAATAATTTTTGCATGGCACTTAAGTGAAGCAACACCAAACTCAACAACGACACCTGCCTCAGTAAGATCACGAGCCCACTCAATATTCGCCTCTTCATCGAATCGTGCACTGAGTTCGACTATCACAATCACTTTTTTACCGTTCTTAACGGCCTCGATCAGTGATTTAAGAATCTGGCTGTTGTTCGCTACTCGGTAGACTGTTACCTGTATCTGCTTAACTGCGGGATCAAACGATGCTGCACGCACAAAATCTGTAAGATAACGGAATTTATAATAAGGGTAATGGAGCAGTATGTCCTCTTTGGTAATCGCTTCAAACACATTTGAAGCATTATCAAATTGAGAACTATTAAGAGCTGACAGCTTATCGTTCTCTAAGTAACGTGGCCCAACATTGGGGAAACTAATAAAGTCTTTAAAATTTCGATAACGTCCGCTCGCTGTGGTTTCCGCATCGGGTTGAAGCCCTAAATTCTCACACATGAAGTCAAACATGTAATCAGGCATCATTTCGTCATAGACCAGTCGCACAGGCCTATTCGTATCACGCTGTTTAATACCTTGAGACATTTTCTCTAATAAGGATAACTCAACATCTCGCTCTAAGTCATAATCCGCATCGCGAGTCACTTTGACGGCAAACATTTCGGCAATGTCAAAATCGATAAAACCATCAAAAATATCGTCCACACAATAACGAATGGCGTTATCGAGCACTATGATTGGCTTTCGGCGCTGACCTTTGATTCGAGGTAGTTGGATAAATCGGTTGGTTTGATCAGAGGGTATTTCAAGAAGTGCATACTGAACTGAAGTTCCTTTTTTTAGGGAACACATCAGGTAGGCATCTTCGTCATTCATGACGCTAGCAAGCTTGGTCTGTTCGTTCACCAAAATCGGTGTGATGTGGTGAAGAACTTCATCGCGGAAGTATTTTCTTAACCAGCCACCCTCTTTCTCATTCAGCTGATCATTATTTATAAGAAAGATATTTCGACGGGCTAAACCTTTGATGACATCGAGGTGGATATCATTAAAACGTTCGGCAAGTGTTTGAACTTTTTCGTTAACAAGATGCAGCAAGTTTTCGGCAGACATCCCTTTAGGTTCGACCTTACCTGACTGCTCTAGACGGAGACGACGGTGCAAATCTGCAACACGAACTCTGAAGAACTCATCTAAATTGCTGGAATAAATACCTAAAAAACGGACACGCTCGATAATGGGTACGTTTACATCTGCAGCTTCCTGCAGAACGCGCTCATTAAACGACAACCAACTTAACTCTTTTTCTATTAACTGCATTGCGTGTCCATTGGGCTTACCTCAACAGCTTAAAAGCTGATTTATTTGATAATCATAAGTTGTATCGCAAAGTAAGCCTACCCTTTAGAGAGATATTTTCCTTTAACAAAATCGACATGAAACTGTCACAAATATCTAACATTTGTTTGAAATACTAGACGGTAATTCAAACTCAATGACCTTAAAGAGGGCTTGTAATGCGTGACAGTGGCGAAATCTATTCGCAACATACATCAAATAAGTTTAACGAAGAGCTTGAGAAGCTTCGTACCGACTTTTTAGAGATGGGAAGAACCGTTAAGCAGCAAGTCACTGACTCTCTGCAAGCACTACTCAATCAAGATATCTCTCTAGCGGAATCGACAAGGGAACTTGACCGAGAGACCAATCGTTTCGAAAATCAAATTGATAAAGATTGTGAACAGATAATAGCTCTTCGCCAACCAGCAGCCGTTGATTTACGGCTTGTTCTGTCGATCAACCGTGCCATTGTTGATCTGGAGCGTATTGGCGATGAAGCTTCTCGTGTTGCTAAACAAGCAATCGATCTGTCAAACAGTGAATCAAGCAACAAAAGCCTCCATGAGGTCAGCCACATTGGTGAACTTGTCACAGAAATGCTCAGTTCAGTTCTAATTGCTTTTGAAAATCGTGATATCGAAATGGCGTACAAAGTGGTCAAGAGTGATAAAAATGTTGATCGTGAGTATCAGTCGACTATGCGCGCATTAATCACGTTTATGATGGAAGATTCACGTTCCATCAGCAGTGTTCTAAATATCATTTGGATACTTCGCGCACTAGAACGAATCGGTGATCATGCCTGCAACTTGGCTGAGCAAGTCATCTACCAAGTCAGCGGAACTGATGTTCGGCATATGAAGACTAAAGAGATCAAAAAGATCGTTCGCGAGTAATCTTCAAGTCATTCGAAATAAGCCACTCTAGAGTGGCTTTGTTGTTTTAGCAACGCCCGCACTTCATACTATCGACAACATTTAAGTTAATAGAGTCGAATGTGATTACAGCAGATAAACTCCATGCTGCGTGGCAGCTTATGCGGGCTGACAAACCCATTGGCACCTACCTCCTATTGTGGCCAACTCTCTGGGCTCTTTGGATAGCAGCTGGAGGCTTACCGAGCTGGGATCTGCTGTTTATCTTCACCTTTGGGGTGTGGGTTACTCGTTCGGCTGGATGTGTCATCAACGACTTTGCAGACCGTAAAGTGGATGGGCATGTAAAGCGTACCTCAGAGCGCCCACTCCCAACCGGGCGCATCTCCAGCAAAGAAGCGATTGGCTTGTTCATCGTGTTAATGCTGATCGCGTTTATCCTTGTGCTATTTACTAACCA
>CATEEE010000144.1 GCA_949499045.1 Marinobacterium sp. xm-d-530
GAAGTAGCTTCTTCTTCGCTACGACGAACTACTACACGGTCATGAAGTGGACGAATTTTCATCTGGTTCTTCTCCTGAATCTAGGATCCAATACGATGTTGGTTTTTTTGTTTAAAGCCAGTGAATCAATAATTCACCGACAATTCTTAGGTGAAATATTTAATTGGGGAGGGGGGGAAAGATTTCAACACCCAAGTTGAAAAAAAATTCAATTTTCAACTTAGGTCTAGCATGAATTAATGCAAGCGTTTGTCGTCGCCGTTATTGTGGCCGTTGTTTGAGGGATCATTGACCTCAACAAAGTCGCCATCGATGATGTCACTTCTATTTTGACTAAATGGATCCTGGGAGTGCTGGGACGATGAGTAAAAGTGTGTCTGCCCTCCGCCTTTGGTAAACGCTGCACTGATACGTTGCCCAAAAAGATTGAAGAACAGACCTCGAGTAAATGGCAGCAGGCAAGAGAAGCCAATCACATCGGTTACAAACCCTGGAGTCACCAAAAGAGCACCGCCGATTGCAATCAGAATTCCATCTCGCATTTCTGATAATGGAATCTCACCACTCTCTATACGACTGCGAGCTTTCAACAAAGTCGTCACACCTTGGTAACGTAGCATGTTTACTCCAATAAAAGCCGACAGTAGAACTAGGCCTACGGTATACCAGCCACCAATTGCTTGACCAACTTTGATCAGAATTGTGATTTCGATAACCGGTACGACAACGAAGATAATAAATAGTATAGGCATGCTGTTCTCACTGAGTTTTAACGAAGGCTATCAAGGCTGAAGGAAAATCTAAAGAGAACAGCATGCTGTTTAACCTAAATTTACATTTGGAAAGCCAGGCTATTGCAGTGCAAAACCGCTTTTGTGCAGAGACCTTTTACCTATGTCTAATACCCGAAATGATGGGTATAACCAACTTGAATAAATAATAAATTCAATCACTTAAATGCACAAAAGCGGATAGGAGCAGTTTAGATTGGTTCGTTTTTTTTACAAATTAAAAAAACTCAAAAAAAGCGATGGATTTTGCACTGCAGAAGGCTTAGTTTGTGCAGTGTAATTGCTGCAATGCAAAATAAAAACAGGCAGCAATCAGCCTAAGCGCTGAATACATTAGATTGTTGGTAGGAGCCCGGAAAATGGATCTAAAAGATAAAGTTGTAGTGATTACTGGTGGTGGTCGCGGTCTTGGTCGTGCAATGGCACTTGAACTAGCCAATAAAGGTGCACGTCTTGCACTGGTTGACCTTAACCAAGATGACCTTGATGAGACTCTCAATCAAGTAAAAGCTGCTGGTAGTGATGGTCGCACTTACGTATGTAACGTTTCAAAAGAAGCTGAAGTTGAAGCGCTATTCGAATCGGTTATTGCTGATATGGGCGGTTTAAACGGTTTAGTTAATAATGCCGGCATCACACGCGATGGTCTATTCATCAAAGTTAAAGACGGCGAAATCGTCTCTAAAATGAGCATGGATCAGTGGAACTTGGTAATGGATGTTAACCTAACAGGCACCTTCCTATGCGCTCGTGAAGCTGCAGCACAAATGATCAAGCACAAGCAGGAAGGCTGCATTATCAACATCTCCTCAATCTCACGCAGTGGCAACATGGGTCAAACCAACTACACTGCGACCAAGGCAGGTGTTGAAGCGATGGCGGTGACTTGGGCGAAAGAGCTTGCTCGCTACGGCATCCGCGCAGCGTCAATTGCACCAGGCTATATCGGTACTGAGATGGTTATGGCCATGAAAGAGGAAGCTCGCGAGAAGATCGCTGCAGGCATCCCAGCTAAACGTCTTGGCAAACCTGAAGAGATCGCTCATACCGTCTCGTTCATCCTTGAAAACGACTACGTATCGGGTCGTTGCTTTGAAGTTGACGGTGGCCTTCGAATCTAATTCGAATCACCCTCTAAAAAACCGGCTAGTGCCGGTTTTTTTATTGCTTCATTTACCGTTCATACACAACTTGATAGCATCCATTCTAGGCAAATAAGGATGCTAATAACATGTTAACAAACTGGATCGACACCCTCAGAGTTTACAAAGACAAACGTCTTCTTTGGGTCTTTTTAATGGGATGTAGTTCCGGTTTCCCCTGGGTACTTATTGGCTCCAACATGAGCGGATGGCTCAAAGATGAAGGTCTATCAAGAACGGCCATCGGCTTCTTCGGCTCCATCTTTGCTGTCTATGCGTTCAACTTCTTATGGGCCCCCTTGGTTGACCGTGTTCGATTACCCGTTCTAGGCCGTCTAGGACAACGCCGATCTTGGATATTCCTCTGTCAGGGAATCATGTTGTTTATGATTCTGTTGATCACTCAAGCCGATCCAGGCAGTGCTTACTCAGCAATGGGTGAACCAACTTCAGAGTCCGGTAAAGTGCCGGGTATGCTTTACATTTCCCTGATCGCATTGATGATCGCCATCGCATCCTCCACCCAGGATATTGCGGTAGATGCCTTCCGCATCGACCAATTTGACGTCAACGAAACCACCAAGATGCCCCCTGCTTCAGCGATGGCCGTTGTCGGCTGGTGGACAGGTTACTCGTTGCCAGGTTACCTAGCTTTCGTCAACGCTGATTCTATGGGTTGGAACGGTGTGTATGGTGTAATGGCCGTCATTATGGGTCTATTAATGGTATTCACCTTACTTGTCGGTGAACCCGTTGATCGTCGTTCAAACCTCCAAAGCAAACTGGAAGAGAACTACCAAAGCCGCTTTGGCTTAGGCCGTTTTGCAAGTTGGTTTGCAGTTACAGTCATTGAACCCTTTGCAGACTTTATTCGTCGTAACGGCCTGTCGGTAGCCATCACCCTAATCGCCTTTATTTTTATGTTTAAGATTGGCGAGGCTTTCTTGGGCCGAATGTCAGTCGTATTCTACAAAGAGATTGGCTTTACCAACGAGCAGATCGGTGAATACACCAAAATGCTAGGCTGGATTGCCACGGTTGTCTTCACGCTAATCGGCAGTGCCATTAATGTTCGCTTTGGCGTACTAAAAGGGCTAATGATTGGTGGTATTGCAATGGGTGCATCGAACTTAATGTTCGCCCTGATTGCCGAAGTTGGGCCGGTAGAGTGGCTGTTTGCCGCAACCATCATCGTTGATAACTTTACCACCGCCTTCTCAACCGTAGCCTTTGTTGCTTTCTTAACAGCGCTCACGGGCAGGGCATTCAGTGCAACCCAATACGCCCTACTTGCATCCTTGGGTAACCTTGGTCGCACAACTCTGGCCAGTTTCAGTGGCACTATGGTGGATGGCTTAGAGGGTAACTGGTCGCTGTTCTTTGTCATTACCTTCCTAATGGTCATTCCATCCCTAGTCATGCTATGGGTGCTTCGGGACAAACTTGAGGTCGCTCAAGCTAAGACGCTAGAGCAGAATCAGCGGGAGCAGGCTGACTAACTGCTAGCTGATACAAAAAAGCGACCTCTTTTCAGACGTCGCTTTTTTTATTTTTCGAGTATTCTAATCGCGGAAGTTTTTGTACTGCAGAGGCAGTTCAAAATCTGACTCACGCAGCAACGCCATGACCGCTTGCAGATCATCACGTTTCTTGCCGGTTACGCGCAGCTGCTCACCCTGAACTTGAGTCTGAACTTTCACTTTCGAATCTTTTATCAGCTTACCTAGCTTTTTATTCGCTGCCTGATCTAAACCTTGCTTGAGCAGAATCGTCTGACGAGCCTGCTTACCATTCTGCTCAGCTTTTTGAATATCCATGCAGTTGGGATCGATCTTGCGATTAACCAATTTTGCTCGAAGCACATCGATCATCTGCTTTAATTGAAAGTCCGCTTCAGCAACCGCTTTAACCGACTCTCCATCTAGCTCAAAACTGGCATCCACGCCCTTAAAGTCAAAACGTGTTGAAATCTCACGATTCGCTTGATCAACCGCATTGGCCACTTCATGAGAATCTACTTCAGAAACTATATCGAACGATGGCATCGCCCTCTCCTCTCTTAAAACAAATGAATGGACGATATAATACATTTTTTCATTGGGAGTGGTACGTGTGACTTGGCATATTATCGGTGCTGGAGCGATCGGCAGCCTTTGGGCTGATCGTTTTCACCAACAAGGCGAAGAGATCAGACTGATACTTCGAACGGAAGCACAGGTCCAACATTTCAAAGATCAGGGGTCTCGATTATTAATTGAGGAGCGATCCAATGTATCGACAGTACCCTGCTTTGCTTCAACGACTGCAGAGATTAACACCCCGATCACACACCTTCTGATACCGACCAAAGCGTTCGATGCTATGGATGCAGTCAAAAGTATTCAATCAAAGCTGGCCCCTAATGCTACGATCATCGTAATGATTAATGGTTATGGGGTGCAACAACAGATAGAAAAACACTTTTCTCAATACAATCTCCTGTTCGCAAGTACAACCGACGGTGCTTACAAAACCGCCCCATTCAAAACGGTTAAAGCAGCTATAGACAAGACCTTGATTGGGTCACTTTCCCGCTCGCAAAGTATCAAAACTTCTCCACTCATGGATGCTAAGCTGACCGACGCCATCGATGACGTTATTTGGAAAAAAGTGGCCATCAACTGCTGTATCAACCCTATCACCGCCATAAATAATTGCTTAAACGGCGCTATCTTTGCGACCAATGAGCGTTCAAATACCGTCTTTCAGTTAGCCGAAGAGATCGAATCTCTAGAGCATGCCATGGGCATTAAGCGCCAAAAACCACTGCTTCAAGAAGTAGAGCAGGTCGCTGAACTAACGGCTAGCAACCGCTCATCAATGCTGCAAGATGTTTCAAACGGACGACGCACTGAAGTTGAACATATAAACGGAGCCATTGTGGACCTTGCTAAAAACCACGGTGTGGAAGTCCCCTATAACCTAAAGATGCTCAATACGATCCAAAACCTAACACTTGCCGCTCGTTAATTGGCAGGAGTGAATGAGATTCAACATCGCTTGAATCGATTCAAGTTGTGTTACCAAGTCGCGCTGATACAATGCGCGTCACTCATCGGAGTAGGTGCCCTTTGACAGGGTTAAACGGGAAGTTCAGTGAAAAACTGACGCTGCCCCCGCAACGGTAAGGACGGTTATTTCAACATCATGCCACTGGCGACAGCTGGGAAGGCGTTGAAATAGAGACCTCCAAGCCCGGATACCGGCCCACTCTCAATTCCATCCAACCATGCGCGGTGGGCGCATTGAGAGAGATCATGAAATTATTTACGACCCTTTTACTAGCAGCGTCGACTGCTTCTTCTTTTGCTGTTTCTGAAGAAACAGTTGATCCATTAAAAGTCACTGTAACTGCAAAGAGAATAACCTCCTCCATCCTGACCACGCCTCAGGCAATATCAATTCTTACTAGTACCGATATTGAAGATGCTCAATTCTCCTCTTTAAGCGAAGCGCTAGAGTCAATGGCAGGAGTATATATCCAGCGTTTTGGAGGAAATGGGTCTCAAACTAAGGTTTATTTGCGCGGTACATCTTCGAACCACAGCATTGTACTTATGGATGGAAGAAGACTTACATCGACAAATGACGGCCGCGCTGAACTCGAAAACATTCCTTTAGATTCAATTGAACGAATAGAAGTTGTCCGCGGCGGATTGTCGAGCAAATACGGTGCGGATGCTATTGGTGGTGTAATTCAGATATTTACTAAAGATTTTGGCTCTATATCTGACATTAATAAGGTAAGTGTTACTTTAGGATCTCAAAATACGTTAAAAGAGAAAATCGAGCTCAAACGTGGAGACGACAGTTTTGAAAGCAAAATTGTTATAGCCAATGAAAAAACCGATGGCTTCGACACGCACACATCTATCGTTCGCGGCGATAATGATGATGATGGTTACAAAAAACAGAATATTGATGTTTATCTTTCTAAATCATTAAACAGTGCAACAACGGTCAACTTTGATACTGGTTTTTGGAAGGGAACAAACCAGTATGACTTCACCGATTCCAACTCTTGGAGTAACAATGAGACTGAATATACAACTAAATATTTAAGTCTTGGACTCAAACACACAACGAGCCAATTTTCTGTTGATTCAAAGTTAAGTAGAACAGAGAACGAGCGACTCAATAAACCCGCTGATACTCGCAAAACTATAATTGATACTAATGAATGGAACACCTCTGTAAATTATAGCCTCTCTGATACAACCAACCTTCACGGAGGA
>CATEEE010000145.1 GCA_949499045.1 Marinobacterium sp. xm-d-530
GTCTCATCGCCGGTTGCTTTAACCAGACCACGTTCAATCGCAAAGGGGCCGATGCCTGCAAGAATGTTTCCGCAGTTCTGTGCATCAGTGACGATCGCTTGATCCACAAACACCTGCAAAAAGAGGTAATCAACATCGGCATCGTCACGCTCAGATTCGCAAACCACTGCGACCTTTGAGGTGAGAGGATCAGCACCACCTAGTCCGTCAATTTGTCGGGGATCTGGAGAGCCCATCATGCCGAGGAGAAAAGCATCTCGAGCGGCGGTATCAGAAGGCAGGTCACTTTTTATAAAGTACCCCCCTTTAGACGTTCCGCCGCGCATCCACATGCAGCGAATGCCCTTAGACATATTTAAGGCCTTTCTCTTCTAGACGAGGGCGCATATTGTAGATATCTAAACCCAGCTCACCATTCGCCATGCGAACACGTTTCTCCTCTTCGCGAGCTTCACGTGCCAGAGCCTCTTCAAGAACGGCTTCGGCCTCTTCACGGCGAACGACACAGACACCATCATCATCAGCGACGATGATATCACCCGGGTAGATCAGTGCTTCAGCGCAGACCAGAGGAATATTGACTGAACCTAGCGTCTCTTTGATGGTGCCTTTTGCGTAAACGGCTTTTGACCAAACAGGAAAATCCATCTCTTTAAGGATTGCAGTATCGCGGACACCGCCATCAATGATTAGACCTTGAACACCACGAGACTTAGCTGAGGTTGCCAAAAGATCACCAAAGAAACCGTCAACCGAAGGTGAGGTCGGTGCAAACACCATAATATCGCCCGGTTTACACTGCTCAATTGCAACGTGCATCATCCAATTATCGCCTGCAGCACCGGAGATGGTCACTGCGCTGCCCGCAATTGAGCGGCCAGAGTAGATTGGGCGCATGTAGTGAGCTAAAAGACCGCGACGACCTTGTGCTTCATGAACCGTTGCAACGCCCAGTTTAGCTAGGCCTGCAATGACCTCTGAATCAGCACGTTCAATATGTTGAACAACTACGTTCTCTGCCATGATGCTCTCCTTAAACCTTAAGACGGCTGAATACACGTTTAGCATTACCAGAGAAGATCATCTCCTTCTGTTCAGCATTCACTTTGGTTGTTGCGTCGATGTATTTCTTAGTGTCATCGAAGAAGTGTCCTGTTTCAGGATCAACTCCGCGTACCGCACCGATCATCTCTGATGCGAACAGGATGTTTTCAGTAGGGATTACGTCAAGTAGGCAGTCGATCCCTTTCTGGTGATAAACACAGGTATCAAAGAAGACGTTATTCAATACGCGCTCTTCAAGTTCGAATCCTTTATCAAGCGCCATGCCGCGGAATCGACCCCAGTGGTAAGGCACTGCACCACCACCATGAGGGATGATGATTTTTAGCGTTGGGAAATCTTTAAAGACATCTGACATCATTAGCTGTTGGAACGCAGTTGTATCAGCGCCTAGGTAATGTGAACCGGTTGTGTCGAAGTTGTGGTTGCAGGCTGCTGATACATGGATCATGGCAGGAATGTCATATTCACACATCTTCTCGTAGATAGGGTAAAACTCACGAGCTGAAAGACGGCTACCGTTCCAATGACCGCCTGATGGATCAGGGTTTAGGTTGACACCAATGAAGCCCATCTCTTCAACAGTACGCACAATTTCTGGAACTGATTTAGCTGGATCAACACCTGGAGACTGTGGTAGCTGCGCTACAGGTACAAAGTTTTCTGGGAATAGATCGCAGACACGACGAATCAGATCGTTTTGGTTTTCAGTCCAGAACTTAGAGGTGTGCTCATTACCCACATGGTGAGCCATCCAGCTAGCACGAGGTGAGAATATTGTAAGATCAGTGCCACGCTCTTGCTGAAGTTTTAGCTGGTTGTTGATGATCGATTCGCGAATCTCATCATCAGTGACACCAAAATCACCTTTTTCGCCGACAAAATCTGGGTTCTTCTCTACTTCTGCTTTTTGAGCTTCACGCCAAGCGCCAACACCTGGGGGTGTGGTTGTGTAGTGACCATGGCAATCGATAATCATGTCTCAGACGTCCTTTTATAATGGATGGGATTTCTATACTGATATCCTCTCTATGTAGACCTTTTTAAGCTATTTAGTTTTTACTTTTTAGGTATTTGTTTTTGATATAGGTATTTAAATAACATCAGGTTACAATAGCTTGCATGTTCAAGAATCTTCCTAATATACGACATCTTCGGGTATTCATTGAGGTCTCAAATGCAGGTGGCATTAGCCAGGCTGCAGAGCGTGTCTTCCTCTCTCAACCCGCTATGACTCAAGCCATTGCTAAGTTAGAGCGGTTGCTGGGTGCTAAGTTGTTTGAGCGTCAATCCAGTGGCATGTATCTGACAGAAGCGGGGGAAATCTGGGAGGCTAGGGTAAACAGCTCCTTTGCGATTCTAAGATTAGGACTGGCCGATGCACTATCCTCAATGTCCAATCGTCGTATGGAAACCATTGAGCGCATAATGACTCAACTGACGACGACTCAGTTAAAGGCGCTTGTAGCCGTTACGGATGCGCAAAATTACAGTGTTGCGGGCCGTAATCTAGGAATTTCGCAATCCTCCCTGCATCGATCTGCTCGTGAATTAGAGTCGTTAATGGGTCTCTCTCTGTTCGAAAAGACCAGTACCGGTATCGCCGCTACTCGGGCAGCTAAAGTGTTTTCAAAATCAACCAAGCTAGCCATATCAGAGATTCACCAAGGGCTTCAAGAGTTATCCGGCCTCGGCGATGGTCGTGAAGTCGGGCGTATGCGTATTGGCAGCATGCCTTTAGCACGTACTTCACTACTGCCCAAGGCGATCAATGAATTCACCAAAGCCTATCCAGGGATCACGCTAGAGCTGGTTGATGGGCCCTATGAAGATCTATTGGCTCATATTCTTCAGGGTGATGTTGATCTTTTGGTAGGCGCCTTGCGCTTCCCCATCCCGACCAGTGATATTGTCCAAGAGGAGCTTATTGCTCCCCCTTTAGCCATTGTGGTTCGCAAAGGACATCCTGCTCTTAGCATCAATCAAATCTCCCGTGAGGACTTGCTCAACTATGGTTGGGTAATCCCTAGAAGTGGCGCGCCGACACGTAAACTCTTCGAGGAGCTCATCCTGCAGGGTGAGGAGAGGGAGGGGCTATCCATCGTTGAAACCAGCTCCCATGTTTTAATTCGTGAACTGTTACTTGGAGGTGACCGCCTAACGCTGATCTCTCAGCATCAGCTTGAGTTTGAACTATCCAAAGGGGATTTGGCGGTACTTCCGTTTGAGATGTCAGGCACTAAACGCCCCATCGGTATTACACGACGTAGCTCATGGAATCCTACTAACGCTCAGCAAAAATTTATCGACCTACTACGACTGGCTGTATCTTAGAAGCTACTAGGTCAACTCTTTCATTCACATTTTTGAATAAGGTCTAGAATTTTTAACGGTTCTATAAAAGCGTCATTTTGATAACCTTGGTTTCAATATTTATCCATTCGAATTAGGGAGACACTAATGAGAGTTTGTGTTGCAGGCGCAATGGGCGCTTTCGGTCTAAAACACTTAGACGCTTTGAGTAACATTGAAGATGTTGTTGTGACCTCAGTGGTTGGTACTAAGCCTGATGCCATTGCTGAATTTGCTAAAGAGCGTGGAATTGGTCACGCAACGACGGATCTGGCTGAGTCACTCGCTCGCGATGACGTAGATGCAGTGATCCTTGCAACACCCACTCAAATGCACGCTTCACAGTCTATCCAGTGTCTAGAAGCGGGTAAGCATGTGATGGTTGAGATTCCAATGGCGGATAACCTTGAAGACTCAATCAAACTGGTTGAGACGCAAAAGCGTACTGGGCTAGTTGCAATGTCCGGTCAGACTCGTCGCTTTAATCCCAGCCACAAGTGGATTCATAACAAAATCAAAGCGGGTGAGCTTAACGTTCAGCAGATGGATGTACAAACCTACTTCTTCCGTCGTTCTAACAAGAATGCATTGGGTAAGGCGCGTTCATGGACGGATCACCTGCTATGGCACCACGCTTGCCACACAGTGGATCTATTCCAATACCAAACTGGCGAAAAGTGTACGAAAGTACAGGCGATGCAGGGCCCGATTCATCCGGAGCTAAACATTGCTATGGATATGTCGATTGGTATGAAGTCAGAGAGCGGTGCGCTTTGTACACTCTCTCTATCATTCAATAACGACGGTCCTTTCGGTACTTTCTTCCGTTACATCTGTGACAACGGAACTTATATTGCTCGCTACGATGACCTAGTAGATGGTAACGAAAACCCAATCGACCTTTCAGGTGTTGCTGTATCAAATAACGGTATTGAACTGCAGGATCGTGAATTTATTGCTGCGATTCGTGAAGGTAGAGAGCCTAATTCAAGCGTTCAGCAGGTGCTTCCAGCAATGGAGACACTGCATCAGCTAGAGCAACTTCTAGACTAAGCTGTACCGAGTCGAGAAAAGGCCGCTTTTGCGGCCTTTTTATTGTCTTGGCTTCTAGAAGACGTTGAGAAAGCAGGTGACAGACTGAAGTCAGTCACTGACTCGTTGCCGCCTCGCACTAACTGGTGACTGGCTTCATCCTGTCATCCGCTCTTAAGTTACGCGCCGCCTACAACACATAAGCCAAAAATAAATTCAGCGTCACATAAGACGCCACAGTCGTCAGCAGCAATGAACTCGCAGCTATCTTGCCTGCACCGTAGGGCGCAGCAAGAATAGGGTAGATTGTGAGCATGGGTGAGGCGGTAATAACCATCAATGCTATCTGCCATTGGCGGTCAAAATCCCACCATAGAGAGATAAGAAGCAGTGCCAGAATGGGTTGAATTAACAGTTTTGCACTGGCAATGATACTTAACGTACTTAGGTCATCACGAATGGCGTTTCCAACTAACGAGCCTCCAATAACAACAAGTGCGGCACCGCCAGCCGCTTTTGCTAACACGTCTAAGCTATCGTCTACGAAAGAGGGTAATTGGATGCCTGTTAGAGATAGCGCTACTCCAACTGCGATGGCCATTAATATTGGGTTGTTAGTTAGCCGCTTAAATATTGAACTGACCGCTTCTAAGAGGGTTTTATCCCTTCTATCAGATGCAAAGTACTCAGTCGTTAGCAAGGCAATAGGCAAAACAACTAAATTTTCAACAAGAATACAGACAACTAATACCTGAGCAGCCATATCCGGCATCACCTGAAGCAGAATAGGGTAGCCGACAAAAATACTGTTGGGCATGGCTGCACCAATCGCTAAGGCTGATGATTGTTTGGCTTCACGTTTTCCGGTTAGTTGAATGAGTGTGAGTGAAATAAAAAATGTAGCAACAGCAGCCAGTATGTAGATCGAAACA
This sequence comes from Marinobacterium sp. xm-d-530, assembly GCA_949499045.1. Taxonomy (GTDB): domain Bacteria; phylum Pseudomonadota; class Gammaproteobacteria; order Pseudomonadales; family Balneatricaceae; genus Marinobacterium_E. The sequence continues at coordinate 5,379 of CATEEE010000145.1, forward strand.
TAGTCACTATTAAAAATATCGCTAGGGCTGTTCTTAGTCAGATTACCGATAATGATGGCAGGTATACAAAATATTAAGACAAACCGTGCGATTCCGGGAATGGCTTCTTTTGAGATCGCTTGAAATTTGACGGCTAAAAACCCCAAAGCCATCAAGGTAAAAAGCGGCGCTGTAATCGCTAAAACATTCATGATTCGAACCTTAAAATTATTCGTTACTATCTTATCGACCACTTAGCTTAGGTGGTAGCGATTCGGGCAGGATTACCATAAAATCAATGATCTATTCGTAAAAGTGATGGCTCATGGAAGTTCGAGATTACAACCGCAACAACGTGTTTAAGAGCCGCCGTAACTTGTTTCGACAGCTGCTCAAGTCGCTTCTGTTTATATCACTGTTGCTGTCATTAATAACCCTGATTCAGCAGATTTTCGTAGATAAATTTACTGTCTCCTATTTCTACCCACTTACTCTATGCCTTTTGGTTATCCAATATTGTGTAGACCGTATTCATTTGGGGTGGGGTGCTTTCATCACTTTTATTGTCATGGGCAGTGGTTCGATATCGTTAGCGTTATTGACGGATGATATTGCCTTAGCCTGTTTATCAGGCGCTATATTACCTCTGTTGCTTCGGTTTACGGTGACGCAGCGCTGGATACTTCTGTTTATACCCGTCTGGCTTTCTTTGCTCGTATCGATCCACTCATATAATGTACAAACGGCGTTGGTGTCCGAGTTTTATACCCATCTATTAACGCTCTCATATTCCGTACTTGTATATGGCACCTTAACGATTCTTTTTAATCGTATATATTCTCTTGTTTCGGATAAAGAGTATAAAGAAAACAATGACTTAATAGATGAATTTATAGATAGCTATCAAGTGCATCAGCATTTTGAGTGGCTTAAAAGTAAGAACCCTGACGGTGTGGTAAGAGTCTATGGTGTCTACCTAAAAAATATCCTGGATAATGTAGGTAAAAGCTCAGACAGTTCGAATGAATTTAAAGAGGCCATTGTCCAATTTAATCAGCTGTTGAAAGGGGTCTGCCCTCCTGGTGCTTCTATTGGTAGGTTGGAAAATGGGGTGTATGTTTTGATGTCAGAGCGTCGTTATTGGGACGCGTTTGAGCATGGGCTTCGTCAGCTAAAAAAAGAGGCACCGGACTTTTCCCCGATTGTGGTGTCAACCGATACCCCCAATGACTCAATCGATCTAGACAGTGCTTTGAATAACCTAGACACCGTATTTATGCGTGCCACCAAAGAGAAGACAGATTTTGCTCGTTTTAACTTAAAAGACCGAGATCATCTGAACGCTCAAACAGATATCCGATTTGTTGACGTTTCTCAGGCTTTTGAAAAGGATGAGATTCAGATGTTCTTTCAGCCTAAGGTTGATATTAAAGATAATAATAGGCTGGTGGGTGCTGAAGCTTTGGTGCGATGGTTGCATCCTGAAAAAGGTTTACTGACACCAAAAGAATTTGTCGATCTTATAGAGTCGTCCCCTTATAGGCTGAAATTTATAAATAGTGTCATCGAGCAATCAGCCCATTTTTGTGAAACGATGAAACAGTCAGGTTTGCCGATTTCTGTCTCTTTTAACTTAAGTGCAAACGATCTTCAGGATCTACGAGTGACTTATGAGCTGAGTCAAGTGCAACAGAAGTACGGTTTTGATGCGGGAGCGTTACAGATTGAGCTGTCTGAGCAGGAGACAGACGTCTCTCTTGATAACTTAAAACGCTCTTTGGATGCCGTGAAAGAGTTAGGTTACTCAGTTGCTCTTGATGATTTTGGTACTGGAATGAGCTCGCTGGCTTATTTTCAAAATCTTCCAGCCGATACCATTAAATTAGATCGTTCATTTATAAAAGACATTCACATCAACCGCTTATCAGAGCACCTGACCAATATGGTGGTTGGTTTGTCGAAGGAAGAGGGTCTTACTGTGGTGGCCGAGGGTGTTGAGAGCGCCATGGAGGCCGATACTCTTCTTAAATTGGGGGTCGATCAGGTGCAGGGCTATCTGTTCGGTAAACCCATGCCTCCATCTGAGTTTTTACAATTTTATGGTTTAGAGTTGATTGATTATGATCTGTAGATGTCGGCACGAAGTTTGCAAATGTACATTACTTTTTTAAAACTCTCTATCGCTAACTACTGAATACAATGTGATCTCAATGAATAGAAACATCATCGCTACAACACCTTTCCCAGGACAGAAACCAGGTACCTCAGGGCTTCGTAAAAAGGTTAAGGTTTTTCAACAACCGAATTATTTAGAGAATTTTGTTCAGGCTGTTTTTGATTCAATAGACAGTTGTGAGGGGCAATCGTTAGTGATCGGCGGTGACGGTCGCTATTTTAACCGGGAGGCGATTCAAACCATTATTAAAATGGCGATAGCTAACGGCTTTGAAACGCTCATTATTGGTCAGTCGGGTATTCTGTCAACGCCGGCCGCTAGCTGTGTCGTACGTAAATACAAGGCTTTGGGCGGACTGGTACTCTCTGCTAGTCACAATCCTGGTGGACCAGATGAGGACTTCGGCATTAAATTTAACCGTTCTAACGGCGGGCCTGCGAGCGAAGCTCAGACAGATAAAATTCACCAAATTACCGAATCCATTTCGCAATATTATACGGTTGATTTGGATCCAATCGATATCGATAGGGTAGGTGAAGTTGATTTAGGAATGGCCAAAATTCAGGTAATTGATCCTGTATCAGATTACGCTGATTTGATGGAAGAGTTGTTTGATTTTGCAGCCATGAAACAGCTCTTAAGTGGTCCAGATTTCAGATTTAGATTTGACGCAATGCATGCAGTCACTGGCCCTTATGCACAAGAGATATTCATTAATCGTCTTGGAGCACCAAAAGAGAGCGTTATCAATGCGGTACCGAAAGAGGATTTCGGCGGTCATCATCCTGATCCAAATCTGGTACACGCTGCTGATCTTGTTAATCAAGTGAATGAGCAAGCATTGGATTTTGGTGCGGCTTCAGACGGCGATGGGGATCGGAATATGATCATTGGCCATCAATTTTATGTGAACCCTTGTGACAGTTTGGCTCTCTTAGCGGCGAACGCACAAAAGATTCCTGCCTATAAAAATGGGTTGAAAGGTGTGGCTCGATCAATGCCAACCAGCCGAGCAGTCGATCGAGTGGCTGACAAGCTCGACATCAACTGTTATGAGACACCAACAGGTTGGAAATTTTTTGGCAATCTGATGGACGATGGTCGTATCAGTTTTTGCGGGGAAGAGAGTTTCGGCACAAGCTCGGACCATGTACGTGAAAAAGATGGTCTTTGGGCCGTACTCTGTTGGATTAATATTCTGGCAGCCACTGGGCTGTCTGTCGCCGAATTGGTGAAGGATCACTGGAAGACTTATGGTCGGGATCTATTTACCCGTCATGATTATGAAGCGATTGCCTCTGATTCTGCTGCCAAAATGATGGAAACACTTAATGCCTCTTTAGAGGGTCTGGTTGGCCAGTCTTTCAGCGGTGTTCAAGTAACCTTAGCGGATCAATTCAGTTATTCAGATCCTGTTGATGGATCAGTCAGCAATAATCAAGGCGTTCGTATTCTGTTTGAAAATGGTGGTCGTATTGTGGTCCGACTATCAGGCACAGGTACTTCAGGTGCCACACTGCGTGTTTATCTGGATCAATTCACACAAGATGAGTCGATTACCGATACACAAGCGGCTTTGAGTACCTTAATCGATTTGGCAGATCAGTTAATCGGTATTGAAAAGTTCACAGGGCGCACAGAGCCGGATGTGGTGACCTGATATGAAATACCTTCACACCATGGTTCGTATAACCGATGTCGATGCATCCTTAGCCTTCTATTGCGATGCATTGGGCATGGTTGAGATATCGCGTAAAGAGAGTGAGGCAGGCCGTTTTACATTGATCTTTCTAGCAGCTGCTGAGGATGAACAGCGGAGTAGAGCGGAGCAGGCACCACTGCTGGAGTTAACTTATAACTGGGACCCTGAAGTGTACTCAGGTGGTCGCAATTTTGGTCACTTAGCCTACAGCGTGGAAAATATTTACGATACCTGTGCACACCTTCAGCGCATGGGTGTAACCATTAATCGTCCGCCAAGAGATGGTCGTATGGCATTTGTCCGCTCACCTGATGGGATCTCGATTGAATTACTGCAGCTAGGTGAATCACTGACGCCAGCAGAGCCTTGGTTGAGCATGGCTAACGTGGGTGAGTGGTAAGGCTGGCGAGGTAGAAAGGTATTGGGGGTCAGACCCCGTTTTGTCGCGGTAAGATCTGCACCAGGGTCTAATGGGATGGTCCGTCCCGCTTCTTAAACGGCATCACAATGTGCCAGGATATTAGTTACCACACTCTTATCCAAAGGAGACGGACCATGACTAAGACTATAACAAACGCAGAA
>CATEEE010000146.1 GCA_949499045.1 Marinobacterium sp. xm-d-530
ATCGTTTTTGCCCCCAATATGTCGGTCGGTGTGAACCTCTGTTTCAAACTGCTTGAAGTGGCGGCAAAAGCACTCGGCGATGACGGCGGATACGACATCGAAGTGATCGAAGCGCACCACCGCCACAAAGTGGATGCGCCTTCAGGTACCGCACTGCGCATGGGTGAAGTGGTTGCCGATGCCTTAGGTCGTGATCTTAAAGAGTGTGCAGTGTACGGTCGCGAAGGTCAGACTGGTGCGCGCCCTGAAAAAGAGATCGGTTTCGAGACGATTCGTGCCGGCGATGTAGTGGGTGATCATACGGTTCTGTTTGCCACAGAGGGTGAACGGATCGAGATTACTCACAAAGCTTCTAGCCGTATGACCTTTGCTAAAGGTGCTGTGCGTGCTGCAGCTTGGCTTTCAAATAAACAGACAGGTCTGTTCGATATGCAGGATGTGTTAGAGCTTCGTTAAGAGATTTCTTGAGAGTAGGTGCCTGTACTTTTCCTACTTTTATCTGATAGTATCTTACTGTTGTTGTTCCTTTTATGGGCCCGTGTCGAGCTTCTCGCACGGGCCCTGTTTTATTTAGGGCGAAAAAAAAAGCCAGCTACATGATCTGGCTTTTTTGTGTCTGGAGCAAAGGGCTTGTTAGGCCTTTTGATTCTCTTCTGACTCTGACTTCGACTCTGTTTCAGATGAGTCGACCAGCACTTCGGCGAGGCTTGAACGAGACAGCTCACCTTGTAGCTGACCCTCATCATCCACAACGGGAATTGGGTGGTCGGCTTCAAGCGTCTCTGGAATCACCGTCTCAAGTACCGCATCAGAGGTGATCGTTGTCGTCTCTGTAAGCTCCGTCTCTTCCCAAGTGTTGTCAGAGTTTCCGCCTTTCGCTTCCTCTTCGAGCCACTCTTGAGTAACAGTACCTTGGTAGCTACCAGTATCGTCGACGACGTAGCCGTAGTCGTAAGCGCCTTTCTTCATCTCTTTCAGCGCTTCACCGATGGTCTCGGCCGTGATGCGGTGTTCCGGCTCCTTCATAACGGTCTCTACCGTCAATGCGCGGGCACGGTTCACATCCTTAACGAAGGCTTCAACATACTCGTCTGCAGGGTTGAGTAGAATCTCTTCTGGCTCACCTTGCTGTACTAGCAGACCGTCTTTAAGGATCGCGATGCGATCACCCAGACGCAGTGCTTCGTCCAAATCGTGCGTGATGAAGATGATGGTCTTGTTGAGTTTGTGTTGCAGCTCAATCAGTTGATCCTGCATCTCGGAACGAATCAGAGGGTCGAGAGCGGAGAAAGCCTCATCCATCAACAGAATCTCAGCGTCGGTACAGAGTGCGCGGGCAAGACCAACACGCTGCTGCTGACCACCGGATAACTGGTTAGGGTACTGCTCTTCGTAGCCTTTAAGACCAACCGTTTCTAACCATTCAGTCGCTTTCTGTTCTCGAACAGACTTGTCAATACCCTGGATCTTAAGACCGTAAGCGACGTTATCGAGTACGGTGTAGTGAGGCATCAAGCCGAAGCGTTGAAACACCATCGACATCTTGTGACGGCGGAACTGTTCAAGTTCTTTGGTATTTAGCTTCATGACATCGGTGCCTTCAACAATGATCTCGCCGGCTGTTGGCTCAATCAGACGGTTGAAGTGACGGATCAGAGTCGATTTGCCTGAGCCAGAGAGGCCCATGATGACGAAAATTTCGCCGCGTTTAATCTCTAAGTCGATCTCTTTAAGACCCACCGTGTGGCCGGTTTCAGCTAGGATCTCATCCTTGCTTTTACCCGCTTTAACCATCGGCATAACACTTTGTGGTTTGTCACCAAAGACCTTGTATAGATCTTTAACCTGAATCAAAACTTCTTCATTACTCATGGCCACCTCCTAGGTGCGCCTGAGTGCGCTTACCGTAAGCCTGTGAAACGCGGTCAAAGATGATCGCAAGTACAACAATGGCCAAGCCATTGAGAAGACCGATAGTGAAGTATTGGTTGGTGATCGATTTAAGTACCGGTTGCCCAAGACCTTTTACACCGATCATTGATGCAATAACGACCATCGCTAGAGCCATCATGATGGTCTGGTTGATACCGGCCATAATGGTAGGCATCGCCAATGGTAGCTGAACACCTAACAGGCGCTGACGTGGATTCGCTCCGTACGCGGTTGCGGCCTCTAGAACCTCTTTGTCTACCAAGCGAATACCCAGGTTAGTCAAACGAATCACGGGTGGAATGGCATAGATAACCACCGCAATAACACCCGGAATGCGGCCGATGCCCAATAGCATTACGACTGGGATCAGGTATACGAAGGCTGGCATGGTCTGCATGATGTCGAGCATCGGTGTGACCGTTGATTGCACGCGATTAGAGCGCGCCATCGCAATCCCGATGGGTATGCCTAGAACAATAGAGATCAGTGTGCAGACGGTAATGATACTCATGGTTCGCATAGTGTCGTCCCACATGCCAAAGTAGCCGACTGCGACTAGGGATACTGCTACGCCGATGGTCAGTTTAGCTGAGCGACTGGCTGCGTAAGCAAGACCAGCGATAACCCCCAGAACTAACCACCAAGGGCTGTTGAGTAGGAGTTTTTCAAACCAGATTAGGAAGGTAAGAAGCGGATCAAAAAATGCTTCAATAGAGTCGCCATATTCACGTGAAAAGTCACGATAGGCACCATCCATTGTTTTACGAAGCTGCAGTAGTGAGCTTCGGTCCATCTCAGGAATATCCGTTAACCAGGATTTCTCTGCCATAGATACCTCTTGTAATTACACAGAAACGCCTCGCTTTTATGCAAAGCGAGGCGTGAGTATAACGCAGTTATTAAGGATTAAAGAGCGCCTTCAACCTTAGCGGCTTGATCGGCAGTTAGCCACGCTTTCCAGATGTCTGCGTGCTCTGTTAGGAAATACTCAGCTGCGTACTCACCATCCGCTTGGTTCTCATCCATCCACGCTAGTAGGCTGTTTAGCTGTGGGTTTGTGAATGAGCGGTTAGCTAAGTAGTCAGCCGCTGCAGGAGCGCGTTTAGCGAACTCAGCGGTCGTGTACGTGTAGACCGGTGATTCAGGGTACATAGACGGTTTTGGATCCTGACAGTCTGCTTTGTAGATACAGTCAATGAAGTGTTGCTCATCAACACCTGAACCGAAGTCCACTTTAACCATTTCGTACTTACCAAGAATCGCTGTAGGGGCCCAGTAGTAACCGAACCAGCCTTGGCCGCGCTCGTAGGCACGTGCGATTGAACCGTCTAAGCCAGCGGCTGAACCTGGATCAACCAGTTCAAAGTTTGCGTCCGCTAGGTTAAGTGCTTTGTGCAGGTTGCTTGCGGTAATCTGACAGCCCCAACCCGATGGGCAGCCCATGAAGCCAGCTTTTGAATCATCTTCTGGGTGTGGAAATAGCGCAGCGTTTGCTTTGATACCTTCGATCGTTGCAAGGCTTGGGTCCTTTTCAACCATGTATTTAGGTACCCAGAAACCCTCTTCACCACCGTCGCTGAATACTTTGCTTGCAACCGTTAGTTTGCCTTCTGCTACTGCTTTCTCAAGACCCTCTTTGAACGAGTTAGTCCAAAGCTCAGGAGCAATGTCGGGCTGCTGTTTTTCGATCATTGACGTTGAAGTCGGAACGGTGTCACCAGGAACAACTTCTGAGTTACAACCAAATGCATGCTCAAGGATGAAGCGGTCAACGTTGGCAATGAATGTAGCTGATGCCCAGTTCATATCGGCAATTTGAACGTCACCACAAGACGCGTGTGAGCCGGCAAAAGCAGTTGAGCTAGCAGCTAGTAGTGATGCTGCAAGAATCTGTTTTTTCATGTGTATGTTCCCATTCGTTTTCAGTTTCTTATTTAGGCTATTAACCTTACGTGCTAAACATCCTAACAGGTCTAATCATTAGAGTTCAAATAATTATAGTTGTAATTATTTAAATAGTGATTGATGATGAAAAGAGGATGGGCTATAAATGCGCCCGCTCAAGCATGACGTTAAACG
>CATEEE010000147.1 GCA_949499045.1 Marinobacterium sp. xm-d-530
ATACCCATCAGTATCAATAGTAGACCGGAAAGTTTACGGACCAGTGTGTGGGCAACAAGTTCCCGTAGTTGTTTCGCCAGTAGTCCCGTGGCGAGCATGGCAGGCAGGGTGCCAAGACCAAAACCAAGCATCAACAGAGTACTCTCTGCAACGCTTCCAGCGGCCGATGACCAGATCAACGTGCTGTAGACCAGACCACAAGGTAACCAACCCCAACCTATACCCAGAACCAGTGCTTTAAATGGGGTATCGGCTGGCATAAAAGGCTTAAGAAGCGGTGCTATCTGTTTCCACAATAGTGAGCCAGCCTGTTCCAATTTGGTTAAACCAAACCACCATTGTGCAATGTATAGGCCCATGCTGATAAGGAGTAAGCCCGCGATCCATCGCAGAGCAAAGGCTATCTCTGTCTGTTGTATGGTTGCACCTAACAGGCCAAGCAGGGCCCCTGCTGCACAGTAGCTAGCGATACGCCCCAGATTGTAGCTGAACAGACCCAATAGGGAATTAGCTTTGCCTGACCCGCCAAGGCTTAGGCTTGAGGCAAGGCCGCCACACATGGCCAGGCAGTGTGTTGTGCCCAGAAGGCCAATGATGAAAGCCGAAGTGAAGCTGAGGGAGGCGGGTAGCATGCTCAATCTTTTGTTGTTTCAGTAGACGACGCATCAGACTCTTTTTGAATGCGCGCCTCTTCCGGAATCATATCTTCGTCATCATCGTAAAGAATGCGATGAGCAGGGGATTCTAGATCATCAAATTGACCTGAATTGACGCTGTAGAAGAAAGCCCAGGTCGCAAATGCCACTAAGATGATTGCGACAGGGATAAGTAGATAGACGATTTCCATAAAATCCTACAGCTGTTTAGTTAGACGAAGGGCATTGCCCACAACAATCAACGAGCTAAGTGACATACCAATAGCCGCCATCCAAGGGGCGATAAAACCACTGGCTGCTAAGGGTAGCGCGATTAGGTTGTATAACAAAGCCCAGCCAATATTTTGGCGAATGATATTGCGTGTTTTACGGGCCATGCTTAAAGAGCTTGGGATGCGTCTTAGATCGGAGCTAACTAACACTGCATCGGAAGAGGTCTTGGCAAGATCTGTCGCCCCGTTCATAGCAATGGAGGTCTGGGCACCGGAGAGTACAGGAATATCGTTGATACCATCACCAATCATCAGGATGCGTTCACCGTCGTGTTGCATGGTCTTAACACGGGTCAGTTTATCTTCTGGTGATAGCTGAGCTTCGACATAATCGATGCCTAGCTCAGAGGCTATGCGATGTGCATTCGCCTCGCGATCACCGGTCAGCATACCTACTGGAAGTCCTAGCGCTTTAATTTGCATAACGGCTTGGATTGCCTCTGGACGAAGTTGATCGTCAATTGAAAACCAACCGAGAGGGCCAAATTCATCACCCATTAGCAGATAAATGCTTAATCCATCAGGGTAGGCTGGAGGATCATTTTTGTACAATTCAGCAACAAAATCGGCTTTACCAATTCGATATTTGTTTCCTTTAATGGTCCCCTCTACACCTCTACCTACATGGTTAGTTGCCTCTTCGACAGAGTATTCAAAATAGGGGGTAAACGCTGAAGCGATAGGGTGTTCTGAGCGACTTTCGATTGCCGCCGCTAACTGGTTGAGCTCATCAACAGATTGTTCACAGAGAGAGGTCGTCTCACGCAACGTTAGTTTACCCGTGGTCAGTGTGCCCGTTTTATCAAAGTAGACCGCCGTGCACTGTGCCAAACTCTCTAGCACATGTCCTCGGGTTACCAGCAGTCCCATCTTGCGAAGGGAACCGATGGCCGCTGTTAAGGCTGTTGGAGTTGCAAGGGATAGTGCGCAAGGGCAGGTAACGACTAAGACGGAGAGTGTCACCCAGAAAGCGTCGGAAGGTGAGATTTGCCACCAGATAAGACTTACGACCACTGCGGTTATAAGAACGCCAGCGACGAAATAACTCGCGACCTTGTCAGCAATCTTAGCCGCCTTGGGTTTATCAGCCTGAGCGCGATCCAAAAGATTCAAAATGGACGACATCCGCGACTGCTCAGCGCTGCTGGTAATCTCCATTTCAATCGCTTGCTCCATGTTGATGGTTCCACCGACCAACGGGTCGCCAAGCTGTTTGCTAACGGGTAGAGGCTCGCCGGTAAGGGCCGACTCATC
>CATEEE010000148.1 GCA_949499045.1 Marinobacterium sp. xm-d-530
TAGGTCGTGCTCTTCTCTGTGAAGGTGGTAGGTACCTCAACCGGATCTAACTCTGGAGCACCCATATCGACTTCAACTAGGTCACGACCAACAATGTTCAACACAGCTCTCCCACGTGCTGTTTGTACTTTGATGGTGTCACGTAGAACCAGCCCTTTATCACGAACAAATCGCGCAAAGCAGCGAGCACCGTTGCCACAGTGTTCGACCTCACTGCCGTCGGCATTGAAGATACGGTAACGAAAATCCATATCCGGATCGGAGGGTGGTTCAACCAATAACATCTGGTCAAACCCCACCCCAAAATTACGATCCGATAGCTGACGCACTAGATCCGGGTTGATACGGACGCGTTGTGAAATGGCGTCAATGACCATAAAGTCATTACCCAGACCATGCATCTTAGTGAATCGCAGTAGCATCAGTTTTCCTCTGACAGAAGTGATTCACCACGGACAAGATCAACAAACTGCTCACGTTCACGAACAACTTGGAAACGCGCATCATCCACCATCACCTCAGCAGCACGGCCACGGGTGTTGTAGTTAGACGCCATGACAAAGCCGTAAGCTCCTGCTGAGCAGACCGCCAATAGATCACCCGGCGCTAATGCCAACTTGCGATCTTTGCCAAGAAAGTCGCCCGTTTCACAGATCGGTCCCACTAAATCCCAGACCTCTTCATCGGCTGACGAATCTAACTGAGCAGGAATAATATCTTGGTATGCGCTGTATAACGATGGGCGGATTAGATCGTTCATTGCCGCATCGATAATGGCAAAGTTCTTCTCTTCATTACGCTTAAGGAACTCAACCTTAGTCAGCAGAATACCCGCATTCGCAGAGATAGAACGCCCAGGTTCAAACACTAACTTAAGCTGACGATCACCCAGGCGATCAATGATGGCATCAATGTAGTCTTTAGGCTCTGGTGGAGTCTCGTCGGTGTAACAAACCCCTAAACCACCCCCAAGATCAAGGTGTTCGATCACAATACCCGCTTCAGCTAAACGATCAATTAATGCCAATAGACGATCAAGTGCATCAAGGAAAGGATCGATTTCAGTGAGTTGTGAACCAATGTGGCAATCGACACCGACCACTTTAACGTTCGAAAGCTGAGCAGCTCGCTGGTAAACCTCAAGAGTCGAATCAATCGCAATACCGAACTTGTTCTCTTTCAATCCAGTCGAAATATAAGGGTGCGTGCCAGCATCGACATCCGGATTCACTCGAAATGAGACATCAGCCACCTTGCCAAGCTCAGCAGCGACCGCATTGACGCGCTCTAGCTCTGCTTCAGACTCTATATTGAAACAGTGAATACCCACTTCTAGCGCACGAGCGATCTCTGCCGCCTGTTTGCCAACACCTGAAAAAACCACCTTCGATGGATCGGCACCCGCCAATAGTACGCGTTCTAATTCGCCCTGAGAGACAATATCAAAACCCGATCCTAACTTAGCTAACACGTTCAATACTGCTAAGTTAGAGTTAGATTTCACCGCAAAACAGACCAATGCGTCGCGCCCTTCTAAGGCATCAGCGTAAGCCAAATAACCTTGCTCTAAGGCATCACGCGAATAAACGTAAGCGGGTGTACCAACCGCATTAGCGATCTCTGAAACAGAGACATCTTCCGCAAATAACTGTCCGTCGCGGTATTCAAAACTTTCCATTTTCTCTCTCTTTTACGAGTTGGATTGCTGCGACGTTTCCGCACCTGGCATCGAAAGTGGGCCCTTCTGACCACATCCAACGAGTGCACAACAGAAAGCCAGTGCTACGAAAATTCGCATAATCAACTCCAATCACGAACTACCCTTTAGTGTCGGGCGTTGGTCCTTAAATTAAAGCCTGAGTATACCCTGATAATAGGTCTTTAGGCGACCACGAAAGGGCTATTTAGCACGGACAAATCTGAGGAAATCAGTATAATGAAATCAATGTTTACAGGAGGTTAGACAATGAGTGATGCGAACTATTTAGAGCGTGTTGAAGAGACCCTCAACGCACTTGAAGAGCTATTGGACGATGCAGAATCCGATTTAGATTACGACAATAACGGTGCGATGATGACCATCAAGTGCCCTGACCGCAGCCAAATTATTCTTACGCGCCAGCCGCCAGTCAAGCAACTCTGGCTAGCTACCCGCACACAGGGCCTGCATTTTGATTACGATGACACTCAACTAGCCTGGGTTTTAGACTCGGACGGCTCGTTGCTGCGAACTCATCTAATGGCTGCATTCGCCGATCAAACCGACGAACAGCTTGACCTATCTGAGATCTAATTAATGAAAATTCTTGTTACCGGTGCAGCCGGCTTTATAGGGTTTCACGTCAGTCAGTGGCTATGCAACCGCGGTGATGAGGTTGTTGGTATCGATAACCTTAATGACTATTACGAAGTAAGTTTGAAAGAGGCGCGTCTATCTCAACTAAAACCCCTTTCGAATTTCCGCTTTATTAAACTCGATATTGCCGATCGCGATGGGCTAACTAAGCTATTTTCTGAAGAGAAATTTGATCGAGTTGTTCATTTAGCAGCTCAAGCTGGTGTTCGCTACTCTATTGAGAATCCACATGCTTATGCAGACTCCAATCTCGCTGGATTTCTAAATGTTCTGGAAGGCTGTCGTCATAACCAAATCGAGCACTTAGTTTACGCATCATCGAGTTCAGTGTACGGCGCAAATGAAACCATTCCGTTCAGCGAAAATAATAATGTTGACCATCCTGTTTCGCTGTATGCCGCGTCTAAAAAGGCTAACGAAGCGATGGCGCATAGTTACAGCCAACTCTACAACTTGCCGACCACAGGCCTGCGCTTCTTTACTGTCTATGGTCCCTGGGGCCGCCCAGATATGTCGCCAATTCTTTTCGCAAAAGCCATTACAGAAGATAAGCCACTTAAGGTATTCAACTACGGTAAGCACCGCCGCGACTTCACCTACATCGATGACATTGTACAAGGCGTAGTGCGTACACTGGATAACGTGGCCCAACCCAATCCGGAGTGGTCTGGGTTAGATCCCGATCCGGCAACATCAAAAGCGCCTTGGCGTATCTATAACATTGGTAACAGCCAACCTGTCGAGCTGCTCTATTATATTGAGTGCATTGAAAAATCGCTTGGTAAAACGACCGAGAAGGAGTTACTGCCACTCCAGCCGGGTGATGTTGAGCATACGTATGCAGACGTAACCGCTTTGATGCGTGATACTGGCTACCAGCCCAATACACCAATTGAAGAGGGTGTAGAGAAGTTCATAGCGTGGTTTAAGTCCTACTACTGTTAATGAGTGTTTAGACTTTGAACCTGTTGATAGAGGCGCTCCAAAGCGCCTCTATTATTTTCTACTACTTGAATGCCAGCTTGAGATATTGAGTGGTTATCTTGAACAAGTAGATTTTCGATATGATCTGTTAGCTCTGATGTGTCTTGAACCTGGATCAGTGCCCCATCATTTTTCAGCGTCGAGATGATCGATCGGAAATTATAGTCGCTTGGCCCCATGATAATGGGTAGTCCCATTGCAGCGGGTTCCAGTGGGTTGTGCCCCCCTGTACCCGAGAAGCTTCCACCGACAAATGCTAGATCGGCGGCGGCATAGTAAGAGAACATCTCACCCAGTGAATCGCCAACCCATATCTCAATACTAGAACCAGCCTGCGATAGTGAACGCTTACCAACATTATCCGAGTAGGCTTTGGCTAACTGATATACTGAATCGAAACGCTCCGGGTGACGGGGTACTAAAATCAGCACCGGACGTTGATCCTCCGGAATAGCACTCCAAGCATCCAACAAAATCTTATCCTCACCCTGATGGGTACTGGCAGCCACTAGCACTTTGCGGGCAAAAGCAGCTTTCCATGCTTTTCCCACCTCAATCTGTTCTTGAGGAAGATCGATATCAAATTTGATACTTCCCGAAACCACCAATCGATTCTCAGGCATTCCAAGCATCTTAAATCGCTTAGCATCTGCTTCATGCTGCGCTAGTAGCACAGTTAACGAATTCAGCACTTGCTTAGTCAGACCAGAAAAACGCATGTAGCCCTTACATGACTTCTCAGACAAACGAGCATTTGCCAACAGAATAGAAATGTCTCGTTTCGAAGTGGCAGATAAAAGGTTTGGCCAGATCTCAGTCTCGACTATGA
>CATEEE010000149.1 GCA_949499045.1 Marinobacterium sp. xm-d-530
GCCACCATTCACAAGATTGATGAGAACGTCTCAGTTGCTGATCTAGATACGCTTTCTGAGATCTATGAACAGGTCATGATCAACCTGCTGACTGACGCCTAACATGCAGCTGTTCTGCCCCGTTTGTGAGGATCTGTTATCACTCGATGAGCAACAGAATACGCTTCGTTGTGCTAACAATCACAGCTTCGATCGAGCCAAACAGGGGTACTGGAATCTACTGTTAGTACAAAACAAACGCAGCAAGGATCCCGGTGATAATCCCGAGATGATTGCTGCGCGCAATAATTTTCTTAATGCGGGATATTACGCTCCCGTCTCAAACACCTTGAACGAACTGGCGCTGCAATATACTGGCAGCAACCCCAGTATTATCGATTTAGGCTGCGGTGAAGGCTACTACACCGTCGCACTGCAAAACGCTTTAAATCAAGCCGAGATGATCGGTTTAGATATATCAAAACATGCGATCAAAGCGGCCTGTAAACGATCGAAATCCATAACTTGGGTGGTTGGTTCATCCGCTAACATTCCGACACAGAGCCAGAGCTTAGATCTCGCTGTCATTATATTCAGTCGCATACTCGGCGAGCCAATTGCAAACGCACTTAAAGAGGATGGACACCTAATTATTGCCTACCCGGGTGAGCGCCATCTCTATTCACTGCGTGAAGCGATCTATGACGAAGTACGAGAGACTGACTCCTCACCAGAGAGTGCATTAGGGCCGCTATTTGAACGCATTGATGAACGACGTGTTCATTTTGAGATAGAGCTCAATTCACAAGATGCACTGCACAACCTATTTATGATGACCCCTCATGGCCAACGTGCGGCAAAACAGCTAGCTGACCATCAACAATTCACGACTGAAGTGGATATTCATCTCGCAGTTTTCAAGAAAAGCGCCTAAATTACACCTATCCCCTGTCAATCGCGTTAAGGAACAGTGATGAGCGAGCAACGCCACCCAGACATCGAGGTCTACGTCAAAGATCGTACAGCCCAACAGATCCTTGAGTGGGTTGAAACACTTGGCACCCTGACAAATCACAAGACAGCTAAAGATTCGATCAAAGCCACACTCATCATCGACAATGAAGAAATCCCCGTGTTAATTCAGCAACGTGTTATCGGTAAAGCGTGGAGCACTGTCTGGTTTGATAGCAGCGAAACGCACTGGGCAACCGACCTTGAGTGCGCTCATCAAATTGCTAAAGCGATGGAAACCCAAACGCGTTGCGTCGATTCCGGCTGGCAGGAGGGAGACGAACCTGATGAGTGGTACAAAGTCCACCAGGGCGTCGAGGAGAAAATTGTATGGAATACCAACTAACACAACCTGCACTACTCCATGCTCTACTTCTGGATGGTAACGGCGGTGCCACCATACTTGAAAACGAACAGATATCTCGTTGGAGTGAGCTCGACGGTGAAGTATGGATTCATCTGGACTACACAGAGAAAGATAGCCAAACCTGGCTAGAAGAGTACTCAGGCCTATCGCCCTCCGCGATTGATACCCTTCTGGCAGATAAGGTTCGCCCAAGGATTACCAAACTGGCTGATGAACTTATCATCGCATTGAGAGGCGTTAACTTAAACATCAACTCCGACCCTGAAGACATGGTCTCTATCCGTCTTCTTCTAAAGCAGAATCACCTGATTAGCACCCGCAAACGTCGCCTCCAGTCTGTGACACACATGGTGGAACAACTTCAACAAGGCAAAGGCCCACATACCCTTTCTGAGCTGATCACAGAGTTAGCTGACGGCCTAACAGAACGTATTGGTCGCTTAGTAGAAGAGTTAGACATGCGCCTTGAATCACTTGAGGAGCAACTCGAGCAACAGGGCTCAAAAAACCTTCGCGAGCCACTGTCAGAGATGCGTACGACGAATGCTCGACTCAAACGCTATCTTGGCCCCCAAAAAGAGGCCCTAACACAACTGATCGCAACTAAGAGCACCCTAATCAGTGACGATCATCGCGCCTCACTATTTGAGACTAATGACCACCTCACTCGCCATATTGAAGATCTAGATATGTTGCGAGAACGTGCAAGTGCAGCACAAGATAGCATCATGACTCAGTTGTCAGAGCAACTAAATGAGCGTCTATACCTTCTTGCTATCATCTCGGGACTGTTTCTACCCTTGGGATTCTTAACCGGCTTACTCGGGGTAAATCTTGGCGGAATACCTGGTGCTGAAAATGATTCGGCTTTTTTCATTTTTCTAGCGGCTCTGTCTGGCACTACGGGTTTACTGGTCTACCTACTCAAGCGCAGAGGCTGGCTCTAATGGGCCGTTGGCGACCCCCAGCAGAGAAGAGCTCCCCCTACATCACCAAGGAGGGCTATGAGCGATTGAACGCCGAGCTTAAGCATCTTTGGAAGGTACGCCGCCCAGAGGTCACACAAGCTCTCAAAGAGGCCGCTGCTGAGGGGGATCGCTCAGAGAACGCAGAATACATCTATCGCAAAAAAGAGCTGAGAGGGATCGACAGACGCGTTCGTTATCTCGCTAAACGTATGGATCACTTTAAAGTGGTCGAGCAGCTCCCAGAGCAGCGTGATACTGTCTTCTTCGGTGCCTGGGTTACTCTGATTGATGAAGAGGATAAAGAGTTAGAGTACCGAATTGTCGGCGCCGATGAGATCAACCCTAAACTCGGTTATATCAGTGTTGATGCCCCACTTTCGAGGAAACTGCTGAAACGTCAATTGGGTGACGAGATAGAACATAATACGCCAGATGGAAGAACACTCTGGTATGAGATATTGGCGATACGATATGAGTAGAAAAATGGTGGGTCGTATAGGATTCGAACCTATGACCAATTGATTAAAAGTCAACTGCTCTACCAACTGAGCTAACGACCCACACCAAATCTCGGTTTGGCTCCTCGAGCTGGACTCGAACCAGCGACCAATAGATTAACAGTCTACTGCTCTACCAACTGAGCTATCGAGGAATAAACCTTGGACATCCTAATGGCGGAGGGACAGGGATTCGAACCCTGGGAGCCTCTCGACTCGTCGGTTTTCAAGACCGGTGCTTTCGACC
>CATEEE010000150.1 GCA_949499045.1 Marinobacterium sp. xm-d-530
CGTGATATAAAGATGAACCAAGCTCTTCAAATTTACCTGACATCTCTTTCATACCATGTGCTTTGATATCAGCATATTCTTTTACTTCCTGGCTGATCTTCATTGAACAGAATTTAGGACCACACATTGAGCAAAAGTGGGCAACCTTTGCTGCGGGTGCAGGCATCGTTTCATCATGAAACTCTTTAGCCCTGTATGGATCAAGCGAGAGATTAAATTGATCTTCCCAGCGAAACTCAAATCGAGCTTTTGACAGGGCGTTATCCCTGACCTGTGCGCCAGGGAAGCCTTTAGCGAGATCAGCGGCGTGAGCTGCAATTTTATATGTTATTAGCCCGTCCTTCACATCCTCCTTGTTAGGTAGACCTAGGTGTTCTTTCGGGGTCACGTAACAGAGCATGGCGCATCCATACCAACCAATTTGAGCTGCACCAATCCCTGAAGTGAAGTGGTCGTAACCAGGTGCTATATCCTGAGTCAGAGGTCCTAGGGTATAAAACGGTGCTTCATGGCAATGCTCTAACTCTTCAGTCATATTTTCCTGAATTCGCTGCATCGGAACATGACCAGGACCTTCGATCATGACCTGAACATCATAATCCCAAGCAATTTTTGTCAACTCACCGAGTGTTCGAAGCTCACTAAATTGAGCCTCATCGTTTGAGTCCATGATTGAGCCTGGACGCAGCCCGTCACCGAGAGATAGTGCTACGTCGTAGGCGGCACAGATCTCACATATCTCTCGAAAGTGAGTGTAAAGGAAGTTTTCTTGATGATGAAAGAGACACCATTTAGCCATAATGGAACCACCGCGAGAGACAATCCCTGTTAAACGATTGGCAGTCATGGGTACGTATTCAAGAAGCACCCCTGCGTGGATCGTAAAGTAATCTACGCCCTGTTCAGCTTGTTCTATAAGCGTATCTTTTATGACTTCCCAACTAAGGTTCTCTGCAATCCCGTCAACTTTTTCTAGTGCCTGATAAATGGGTACTGTTCCGATGGGTATGGGTGAATTACGAATAATCCATTCACGCGTCTGATGGATGTCATCGCCAGTTGATAGATCCATCAATGTATCCGCACCCCATCGAGTTGACCATACAAGCTTTTCTACCTCCTCTTCTATTGAAGAAGTAACTGCTGAATTACCAATGTTAGAGTTCACTTTTACTAGGAAATTGCGCCCAATAATCATAGGCTCAGACTCAGGATGGTTAATGTTAGAGGGTATAATGGCCCTACCTTCTGCAACTTCTGTACGCACAAACTCAGCTGTTATTTTTTCAGGAATATTGGCTCCGAAGCTCTCACCTGGATGTTGTTTACGTAGCAGCTCGCTTTTTATCGCTTCCAGGTTTTGATTTTCACGGATAGCAATAAACTCCATTTCAGGGGTGATGATCCCTTGTCGCGCATAGTGCATTTGAGTAACACATTTGCTCTTCAGGGCTTTACGAATACGAACTCGTTTTTGAAAACGCTTTGCTTCTCCTCGAATATCTATCTGCTGTAAACGAGCATATTCAGAACTTAAAACATCTAAGACCTCTGTGTCTCCTCGCTCAGTGATCCATCCTTCACGAAGAGGCTCAAGCCCTTCTGTAACGTCTATGTGCTTATTGGGGTCCGAGTATGCACCCGCTGTTTCGTAAACATAGATAGGTTCGTTCTGCTCCCAATTTGAAGCAACTTTCTCACCTGCTATCGGTGTTGGATTACAACTAATTTTTCGCATGGGAACTTGTATGTCCGCACGAGATCCTTGGACATAGATTCGCTCCGAACCCGGCAAAGGGTTAGATGATAGTGAGTAGATAAAGTCTCTCGCAGACTCTTGAGCTGTTTGTGAGCTGGTAGGATTTGTATTTTCTGACATAAGCACTCCTGAACTAACTGGATTGCTTGTCGAGTGGTATCTAATAGATACGTGGCGACCCAAGATAAGGGTTACTGCAGAATCAAGAAATCTTGTTTCCTACGCGGGTACTAACCCGTTCAGGTTCTGCGGATCCCGCACAATGTGCGATCTCAGCCAATAAGGCACTCCGACAAGTTTTTTTAAAATAAACATAAAAATGAAACAAATCAACAGAGATCTATTTACAAATGCGAGCGTAAAAAATAAATTGAAATAAGACAGGGGCGCCAAAAGGCTGAGAAGTACCCTTATTACCTGAACCAGATAATGCTGGCGTAGGGAGTCGAGAATCCAATAGTCATAAAGCTAGGATTCCACGTCTCTCTGTGGCCTTGGAGAGACCATGGAAAATATCGGACACTACCTTGATCAGATGCGTTCCGCATCACCACTAGTCCATAACATCACTAACTTTGTAGCCATGAACAGTATGGCAAATGTTTTGCTGTCTGCCGGTGCATCACCAGCTATGGTGCATAGCCTAGAGGAAGTTGAAGACTTTGCCGCAATTTCAAATGCACTGACTGTGAATATTGGAACCCTCGAGCCTGCTTGGGTGGAAGCTATGTGTAAAGCAGCCAAGCAGATGAATTCTCAGAGCAAGCCTTGGGTATTTGACCCTGTAGGCGTTGGTGCAACCAAGTATAGACAACAAGCCTCTAAACAATTACTGACTTTAAAACCAACCGTAATACGCGGTAATGCGTCTGAAATCATGGCTCTCGCAGGTCTTGAAAGTTCGGGCCAAGGCGTTGATGGGCGAGATTCAGTAGAGTCAGCTGTTGATGCAGCACGAACCTTAGCTAAGCAGTTCGGATCTGTGGTCGCAGTTACCGGGGCAATTGATATCGTCACTGATGGAGAACGAATTGTAGAGATTCCTCATGGCAGTTACTTCATGAGTAAAGTAACGACTATGGGCTGCTCCTTGAATGGCGTTATTGCTGCATTCTGTATTGGTCAACCGTCATTTGAAGCTACAGTTTCAGCTTTAACGTACTACGGCATAGCGGGTGAAATAGCCGAGAATAAATGTAATGGTCCTGGTTCATTCTGGGTAGAGTTTATAGATACACTTGCATCTCTGTCTGGGGATGCAGTGACTAGTCGTTCCCAGGTTACATCGTGAACCGACTTGGCCCTATTTATGTCATCACCGATACTGAATCACCCTGGTCTATTAGAGATCAGGTTAACTTTGCGGCTGAAGGCGGTGCGCATTTAATTCAGTATCGTGATAAACACATCAGTGATGCTGGCTATTTCAGTAAAGCAGTTCTGCTTATAAAAGACCTCAAGGGATATGATTGCGAACTAATTCTGAATGACCGAGTAAACGTGGCTAAAGAGTTGCCTAAGTGCGGACTTCATGTGGGTCAGAGTGATGGTGAACTAGCTGCTATCAAAGCATCACTTGCCCCTAATCAAATCTTAGGTCTGTCCATTGAGCATACTTCTCAAATCAATGAAACGAATCAGCTGATTGCTGATTACTTCGGTATAGGCCCTATCAGAGCAACTCAAACAAAGTCAGATCATGCTTCACCTATTGGGTTTGATGGTTTGAAAGATGCTGTCAAGCAGTCATTTATTGCAACATATGCGATAGGAGGAATGTCATCATCTGATATCCCTATTCTTAAATCCATTGGAGTTTTAGGTATAGCAGTTGTATCGACAGTTACACGTTCGGATGATCCAAAACAATCGGTAGAAAACCTTAGAAAAGAATGGAGTAAAGCATGATCAAGAACATTCTTACTATTGCTGGCTCAGACTCATCAGGCGGGGCAGGCATTCAAGCAGATATTAAAACTATTTCTGCATTAGGTGGTTACGCAATGTCAGTCGTAACAGCAGTGACTGCTCAGAACACCTCAGGGGTTACGGCCGTTAGCTTGATAGAATCAAATTTAATCAAAGCTCAGTTAGATGCTATTTTTGATGATATTCGTGTAGATGCCATAAAAATTGGAATGCTAGGATCAAGCGATATAATTAATGCCGTTGCAGAGTGTTTGAAAACCAAAAATATTCCTATCGTTTTAGATCCTGTGATGGTCGCCAAAAGTGGTGATCCTTTGTTGGATTCAAATGCCGTAAATGCACTAAAAGATACTCTTCTACCACTAGCCACTTTAATAACGCCAAATCTTCCGGAGGCTGCTGTGCTTCTGGGTCAAAAAGAAGCGAATAGTAGAGCTGAAATGGAAGATCAAGCAAAAGACCTTTTGAATCA
>CATEEE010000151.1 GCA_949499045.1 Marinobacterium sp. xm-d-530
ATCTGATTGAGGTGACGTCTGATCTGGTGTGTTCTTCCGGTCAGAATCTCTACATAAAGGTCAGAGTAGTCACGATCGAGGTTATAATGTAGTCGATAGAACTTTGTATGGGCCGGTTTACCATCTAAGGGGTTAACTATTTCGCCTGATTCGGGTGCATGGCCTGAGACAAGGCAGCGATAAAATTTTTCAACTTTACGGTTTTGAAATTCGCGTGAGATCGCACCAGCGACACCCTGTTTATGCGCAATCACAATCAGTCCAGCTGTTTCACGGTCTAAGCGGTGTATCAAAAATGAAGCCCGTTTGGGTTCAAGGGTTTGCTCGGCTAAACGGGTAATGGCGAGGTGATCACACCAGTCATTTCCCTGGGCAACCATGCCGGCTGGTTTGAACCAGACGGAATAACCTTGTGCATCAACTAGGCATTGCGCGCCCTCTGGTTTTCGACTCAGCAATTCAGAATCGTAAAAGAGAAAGATCTGATCATTTTTGTGTAGTATCTCTTTGGCCTTGCGTAGGCGTTTTCGACCCTTTTGGCCACGCTTTAACCAGCAAGCACCTTTGCTCAGAGCGTCCTTTATCTTCTGTTTGGAGATTGCAGTCTCTTGCGCTAAAAAGTCTGTGATATTGCTGCCCGCTTGTTCAGCGGTGATGATTTTTTCGAACTCTATTTTCATAAAAATTCGGCACCCGAAGGTGCCGTTATCTCGTCTTTATTAATCAGTCTTTAACTACATCAATATAGTAGTGGTCGACGCCGTTGATGTTTTCTCGCACAAGACCGTGACAGTCCGTTTCGAATCCAGGGAACTTGGCATTGAACTCGCGAACGAACTTAAGATAGTCGACGATGGTTGAGTTAAAACGCTCACCAGGAATCAGCAAGGGTATACCTGGAGGATAAGGTGTCACCAGCATCGCAGTGGTTCGACCTTCTAACTCGTCGATAGAGACACGTTCTACTTCGCGGTGTGCCATCTTAGACCAGGCATCCGCTGGAGTCATAGCGGGCTCAATCTTAGATAGATACATCTCAGTTGTGATTTTGGCGACGTTAAACTTACGGTAAATGTCGTGCAATGAGTGACAAAGATCACGTAGCCCAATTCGTTGGTACTCTGGGTGCTGAGCGACAAACTCAGGCATAACACGCCACATAGGTAGGTTGTTATCAAAGTCATCTTTGAACTGTTGAAGTTCAGTCACCATCGAGTTCCAGCGGCCTTTAGTGATGCCGATGGTGAACATGATGAAGAATGAGTAGAGGCCCGTTTTCTCAATAATGATGCCGTGTTCAGCCAAGTACTTACTTACAATGGCTGCTGGAATTCCGTGCTCATCAAACTCACCGTGAATGTTCAGTCCTGGTGTGATTATGGTCGCCTTGATTGGGTCGAGCATGTTAAAGCCCGATTCAATCTTGCCGAATCCATGCCAGGTATCATCTTCATGAATTATCCAAGCATCACGATCGCCCAAGCCTTCATCATCCCACTTTTGTGGTCCCCATACTTTGAACCACCAGTCGTTCTCACCAAACTCTTTTTCGACCTTAACCATGGCTCGACGGAAGTCGATCGCTTCGTACAGTGACTCCTCTACCAGGGCTGTACCTCCTGGAGGCTCCATCATAGCTGCTGCGACGTCACAAGAAGCGATGATTGCATACTGAGGGCTGGTCGATGAGTGCATTAGATAGGACTCATTAAATCGGAAGGTATCCAATTTACGGTTTTTAGCATCCTGCACTAGGATCTGAGAAGCTTGTGACAGACCTGCTAACAGCTTATGGGTGGACTGTGTCGCAAATACCAGAGTGTCGTCAGAGCGTTCACGTGTCTCTGTCCCACCAATCGCGTGCATGTGGTTATAGAACTTGTGGAATGCCGCGTGCGGCAGCCATGCTTCGTCAAAGTGAAGCGTATCAATGGTATCGCCTAACATCGATTTGATCGTCTCTACGTTGTAGAGAATGCCATCGTAGGTCGATTGCGTCAGTGTCAGTACGCGAGGCTTTTTGTTCAGCGCTTCACGTGCAAAAGGGTTCTCTTCGATTTTGCGACGAATGGTCTCTGGATCAAATTCACTCTTTGGAATCGGTCCGATAATGCCGTAGTGGTTGCGGGTCGGCATCAAGAAGACCGGTATCGCACCGCACATAATGATTGAGTGCAGAATCGATTTATGACAGTTACGGTCTACAACAACAATATCACCCGGTGCGACGGTTGAGTGCCAGACGACCTTGTTCGACGTTGAGGTGCCGTTGGTGACAAAGAATAGATGGTCCGCACCGAATATGCGTGCAGCGCTTTGCTCTGAGTCCGAAACCGGGCCGGTGTGGTCCAGAAGCTGCCCTAACTCCTCTACCGCATTGCAGACATCGGCACGCAACATGTTTTCACCAAAGAACTGGTGGAACATTTGTCCAACCGGGCTCTTCAGAAAGGCGACGCCACCCGAGTGTCCAGGGCAGTGCCAAGAGTAGGATGAGTCACTGGCGTAGTTCATCAATGCATTGAAGAACGGAGGTGCTAGTGATTCTAGGTATTTTTTTGCTTCACGGATAATGTGTCGTGCTACGAACTCTGCGGTATCTTCAAACATGTGGATGAAGCCATGCAGTTCACGCAAGATATCATTAGTGACGTGACGCGAGGTGCGTGTTTCACCATAAAGGAAAATTGGAATCTCGTTATTACGTTTACGAACTTCCGAAATAAAGTCTCGAATGTTGTTCAGTACTTCGTCAGACAGATCATCCGACTCACCCGAATCAAACTCCTCATCATCGACTGAAATGATGAAACAGCTGGCGCGGCTTGCTTGTTGGGCAAACGCAGTAAGATCGCCGTAGCTGGTTAAGCCGACAACCTCCATACCCTCTTTTTCAATAGCGGCTGCTAGGTCGCGAATACCAGAGCCAGAGATATTTTCAGAACGGAAATCTTCATCAATGATGACGACAGGGAAACGAAATTTCATCCACAACGCCTTTAAGGTGGTGAAACGAATCCGCTTCGGTGAGATAGGTCACTCTGCGGTACTGATGGGCAACTAGAGCCCGTAACAATCAAATAATAACAAGCTTTCATGCTAGGTAAAACAGTTCATATGAATGGGTCTTTTGGCGCTCATTTTTGACTAAAAGGTTAAAGATTTTTCTTTTACGCCAAAGTCTCATCTAAGAGGCCTATACAGCCCTCCGATTTTTGTTAGAATCGTTGGTTATTCGATTTGCTACCTATTGAGTGGGTAGCCCTCAAATGGTGGATTTTTAGTGCTTTTCAATAAGCTACCAGACGATATATTTGCGCCGCTCTCTGGACAGAATAGACAGGTGTACCAGTCGGTTCTTCTTGAGTTGGCCGATCTCTTCTTTGATGAAGATCTAATAGACCCCTTTATTGCCAAAGATTTAGTCCGATCAACCATCGAAAATGCTGTTGTTAAATTAGGTGTTCGTCGTTGGGTGGCTGAATCTGAGGAAGAGGCTGAATTGCCCACCTCCAGTGCCGATTATACAAACCGAATCTACAGACGCTTGGTTCAAACCGGTTGGCTAGAGGAAGAGCAGAAGATCTACCGCACTTATGTGTTGCTCTCACCTTCGGTCAGTTATCTGTTACGTAACCTGGTTTCGATCGCTCGATTAGAAAAACGCAGTTACGGTGGTACCGTTCTTAACGTACTTTCATCACTGGAGTCAGCCATCAATGATCCGGTAGGGCGTGGTATAACCCTAGCTGAAGCAGCGGATACGGCTGCAGAGTTTAGTGCTCACCTGACCGATATGATGTTGGGTCTTCGCGAGCTAAAAATCTCACTGGCTGAGTCGCATAACCCGCAAGAAATTGTCCGTGGATTCTTTGATCGCTTTGTAGAAAATATTCTAGTTTCTGACTATAAGACACTGAAAACTAAGAACAACCCGTTCCGTTTTAGACGTCAAATTCTCTCATTACTACGAGACCTTCAGTTCGATACGCTTAATGTAGAGAGGCTGACTGAGCACTATCAAATGCAGTATGAGATCGAATCAGAGACTGCGGAAGCGATGGTTCATCAGCATATCAATCGCATTATTCGTATCTTTGAGTCAGTCGATCAGCGTCTCGCGATTATCGATGATTTCCGTTACCAGCTCGAGAAACGCGTGGCTGATACAGTTCGCTACATGGATAAGACAACGCCGGGTATGGCGGCTCGTCTTTCGCGTGTCATTGCTAAGTTGGCGGAGAAAGATGGGCGTGAAATACCACCGGTTCAGTCACTGGATCAGTACGGTTTTATTTCGCCATCTTCGATTCGCTCTCCGGTGCGTCGACGCGTTGAAACGGCACCGAGAGTGATTACCCAACAGCAGATCGATCCTAAGGTGCTGTATATGCGTCAGCTTTTTAAAGAGTGGAAGGCGCGTCGCGAAGTGAAAGTGGATCGTATTGAAGCCTACCTGGATCGTCATTTTTTAAATGGTGAGTCCCTAGTGGCAGCGTCTGATTTTACAATTGATTCAATCGAAGATTACATCTGCTTCAGTTATGTGCGCCACCTAAACTCTTTAGGTAAAAAAGCGCGCAAGACAGCTGAACGCTACCAAATAGAATTTGATGAAGAGTACGTGCGCGTTGCCGATATGGTGGAGTGCCGTGGTTTCAAAATACACAGGAATAACGCCTGATGCTTGGTGATTTACAAAAAGCGCTGTCGCGCAATGAAAAGAGTACAGAAGCCGATTTCGTTCGTGCTGCAAACTTGCTACTAACAAACCAGTTCCTCTATGCGGATCGCCCTGCACAGCGTGATATCTACTTTATTATTTCGCAGAACATGGAGTACTTTCGTAACCTGTTCGCAGCACTCGGCTGGTCTCTGGTCTATCAGCCTGATGAGGCTTATCTTGGGGTCTTACCTCAGGGTGAAGAGCGTGTCATGCGTATGAAGCTAGATGAGTCTTTGTTGATGCTCTGTATGCGTCAAATTTATGAACAGAAATTGGAAAATTTCGAAGTGGAGAGCGGCAAGGCTTATACCACGTCGGATGATTTGTTGAGCACTTACGTAAGTTTAACGGGTAAAGAGATTCCTAATGAGACGCGTCTAAAAGAGATCCTGTCCCTTTTTGCACGTCACGGTTTAATTGAACGCGGCAAAGCGAATGAGACCGACCCTAAGAATATCCCAATCGGAATCTACCCAACCATTCGTCAAGTCGTGGTTGAAGACTACATTCGACAGCTGGAAGCGTTGTGCGATATCGAGAGCTCTGATGCCGCTCTAATGGATGAAATGGCGGAAACACCAGTTGAGCAGATTGAAGAGTCGGTTGAAGAGAAGGGTGCATTAGAGGAGTCTGACGATGAAACAGCTTAATCGCATCGTTCTTGTTAACTGGTATGTATTGGGTGCCCAAGAGATCCCGATCAAAGGTAATGTCGCGATTGTAGGTCCCAACGGTTCAGGTAAGTCGTCACTTCTGGATGCGATGCAGACCATCTTAATGGGTGGCCATAAGCGCCATTTAAGTTTCAACGCCTCAGCCGGTGAAAAATCTGAACGTTCACTGCGCACTTACTGTCTTGGTTTTATGGATGACGGCGGCAAAAGTAACAGTGCTCGTGAAGATTCCATCAGCTACCTAGCGATGAGCTTCTTTGATACTGAAACAGCACAAGAGAGTTGTATTGGTGTTGCAATTAGCGCATCAACAGCCAGTCCTGATGAGGAGATTCTTGGGCGTTTTATTCTGCCAAATTTCTCTGTGTCACTGGATGACTTCAGCCGTAAAGAGGGCGGGGGTCGTATGCCGCGTCCTTGGAATGAGGTTCGTGAAAGCCTGCTTAAACAGTGTCCTGATATGACGTTAGAGAAGCGTGCAAGCCGCTACATTCGTGAGGTCGTGACGCACTTGAGTCATGATCCTGCCATGCCGAATGACGATGATAAATTCATCAAGAACTTCAAAAACGCTCTGAAATTTGTGCCCATTGATAGTCCAACCCGTTTCGTACGTGAGTTTGTCTTGGATGAGAACGTGGTTCACGTGGGAGCCTTCCGTAAATCGCTGGATGAATATCGTGCGATGGAGGAGAAAACCCGTGATGTGGCAAACCGTATTGATGAACTGGTCAAGGTCCAAGAGCTCTGCCAGGGTATCCGTCGTAACATTAAAAATGCGGTTGAGTACGAATGGGTTGTTCACGAGTCGCGTTTTGAAAGCGCTGACCTTCGTAAAGAGGAGGCGGAAGAGCGACTAGAGAAGTGGCAAGATCAAGAGGCTGAAGTCGAGCGAGAACTAACGAATATTGGCTCTGACCTCAACCAGGTGATGCAGGACCTTGCTAATGCGCGTGCAGCACTGAATAACACCGATGCGGCCCATCAGATCAACGCGATGGAATCTTCAATTCGCGTCGGACAGCACGAGCTCAATGTTATCGAAGAGCGAATTCAAAAAGCCTACTCATTGATGCGAACAGCCGTGAGCTTTAACCAAAATCGTGGGTTTTTACCCGATGAGTTTGCAGCACTAGTGGATCAAGCATCAGAGATCTGGCGTTCAGGTGAAAATCTTATGGCCGATGCATGGCCATCTGATCCTGTCAGCGTCGATAATACTCTGAATGCAATGCGTAAATCGATTGAGAACGTGCGCCGTAAAGTCTCGCGTCGTTATGAAGAATCCGTTATTCGCATTTCTGAACTACGCGCTCAGATTCAGAATCAGAAGAGTGCAGTAGAGCAACTCCAACAAGGGCGTGCGCCGGTTCGTCGCAATACAGCCGAATTGATGGAACTATTGAGTGAGTACGGTATCGACTCAACACCTATTTGTGAGTTGGTTGATATCACTGATGACAAATGGCGTATCGCGATTGAGTCTTTCTTAGGGGCGCGTCGAGAGGCGCTGGTCGTTGATCCTGATCGTGTCAAAGAGGCGATTACGCTCTATCGTCGTAAAGGTCGTCACCTGAAAGGGTGTCGAATCATCAACACCACTAAATCGGGTGACTGGTTACATCGCACTAAACCTGGATCGCTGGCTCAGTTTATTGAATCTGATTCAGATGATGCGCTCGCATTTATGAACCGCGCACTGGGCGGTGTGATGGCGGTTGAGACGGAAGCGGAGTTGCTAAAACAGGAGCGCGCCTTGACCTATGACTGCATGCTGCAGACCGAGGGCTCAACCACGTCGATTAACGAACTAACACCTATTATGGGCATCCGACGTCGCGGGGATCAGTTGGAGCTGCAGGGTAAGCAGGTTGATCAGCTGGTGAATGAGTTCACACTGTTAGGTCGCCAGCATGAGTCGCTAGAGAAGCTGAGAGATGCGTTGATCAGTCTCGATGGTGGACTGTCTCAAGTAAATGAGCCTCTGTTTGATCTAACAGAACAGCGTAAGAAACTGACGCATCAGATTGAAGGTTACCAGCAAACCATCGTCGACCTGCGTAACCACGACGATACCGGTATTCAACAACGTATTGCTGACCTTGCGGCCAAACAGAAAGAGACTGAGTCTACTCAGGCAGTGTTGATGGATAAGCTTCAAAAAGCGCGTACCGGTCTGATTCGTGATACCGCACAGTTAGAGGTGCTAGAGACGGATCTAACAGAGCACGCTGAAGCGCGTGCGGCCTGTGAATCACAAAATGAGTTTGATGCACAGTCGGCTCAAGAGAAGCGAGACTACCTTGATGAGAGCTGTGATGGCGAGTTGGAACGCATCATCTTTGAAGCGGCTAAGAAGGCTCAGTCTGAACTTGCTCTGCACGAGAAGAAAAAGAACGGTGTCCGTGATGCCGTAGCGCAGTATAAAGCGCGCCACCACGGTGGCGGTCTAACTCACCATGAGTTGGATAAGGTTGGACCAGACTCAAGCCACGAAGACCTAGAAGGTTACGTAAACGAGACCGTTGAAGCGCTGCGTGAATCGGAATTGGCAGAGTACACCGAGAAAGCCGAACGTGCTCGTCTAGAGGCCGAGTCAGCCTTCCGCTCTGATTTTGTGGCTCACCTTAATGATCAGATCAATAAGATCCGCGATCTAATCCGAGAGCTGAACTCGCACTTGAAGAACCGTCCTTTCCATAAAGAGATGTACAGCTTTGAGATGTCACCTAACCCTGAACTGAAGGACATTCTGGAACTGGTCGAAGCTTATACTCAGCTAGACTCTGCCAATGTTGGCTCACTGTTTGATATGAAGTTTGACGACAATGCCCAGCATAAGGATGCTCTTGAGCGAATCCACGAAGTGCTTAAAGATGAAGGCGAGAGCAGTCTGCTTCAGGACTACCGTAACTTCTATAACTTCGAGTTGGTGGTTAAAGATCTTGACGGCAATCGCAAGACCACTCTGTCACAACGTATCAAGACCGGTTCTGGTGGTGAGCACCAGGTGCCGTTCTACGTTGCCATGGCTGCTGCCTTGGGTGCGACCTACCGCTTGAAAGAGGGTAGTGATGGTAAGCCAGTTGGTGGCTTCAGCCTGTCGGTATTCGATGAGGCGTTCAACAAGCTTGATTCAGAGAATACCGTCACCTCACTTGGCTTTATGAGTGATTTGGGTCTGCAGACCATTATCGCCGCACCGGATGAGAAGTACTCTCTTCTCAGTACTTGTATGGATACCATCATTAACGTCTGTCGTGACGGTCGAGTAGTCGATATTGATGTTGAGTTTCCAACGGATCTGGGTAAAGCGTTGCTGGCGTCTGACCATCCCTACAAGGTGATGGCTGAAGAGGAAACGGCAGAACTTTAGCGAAAAGCAGCGCGGCCTCAAGGAGACCGCTCCAACAGATTGAGTGTTTGAGCTTTGAGGAAGATCAGGCGATGGGTTGTTTTAAAAGGGGTCTGACGTCGGTCAGACCCTTTTTTATTACTCTTTTTCCACTCAGCGAAATCTACTAGTGCTCCCTTTGTGCAACTGCGGTATAGTCAGGTTATATGGTTATAATTAAAACAGTTTATGGGAGAGTCTATGCGTCTGATCAACCGCTCGGGTATTAGCATTAAACCCAAGGCTCCGTTCCACGAATGGCTTTTGGCGGGTTCAGAAGAGCCTGTGCCCTCACTTGACGAGCTTCGCAGTGAATCGAATGTCTATCTCTTTGATGAGGTAGATAGTGAAGAGGATTTCGTTTCAGAGATTGATCAGCACTGGCTCACTATTTTTGAAAACGAGCTCTCTGCCTGGGATGAATTTGAGGATTTTTGGCCTAAACCGCTCTCGCTTGATCTGTTTAAGAGTTGGTTTGATATCGATTTACAACTGATGACTTTTGATTTGAGCGATCAGCCCCTGATGCGGGCAAATTTGGATATAGAGTAAGGAGTCTCTGATGGTTGTTGCACAGAAGCACGGGTTGGAATGGCACGAGGACCGTGATTGGCTCTACGACGAGTTGCATTCGCGTCCGTTCCAGCGCATTTCAGGTGATGCCAGTATTACCCACATAGCTGTGTTGGCAAATCAGGAGGAGCGTGCAATCCAGAGTCAGCACATTCAGCGCTTACTGGATACCCTCAATATTGAACGCGATGGGGTGGATCAGGCTTGTAACATTTACACGGCTGGTGATTTGCGAATTCGTTGGGAGCAGCATCTTGAGTTCACGTCGTTGACCATCACGGATTCACGCGACGGGGTAGCCTCAACACAACCCTTTTTCACAACGGCGCTGGATCGGCTGCCTGACGGATGGTTGAGTAATTACCCAGGTAAGACTGTTGCCGCGTTTCACATGCGTATTCAGAGCATTCAGGGTGATGAGCTCCCAGAGCCCAAAGATGTCCGTTCTCAATTGGATGATATGCAGATGATCGGCAGTTTGCCGCAGAATGGTGCGGCTCAAATCTGGACGACCTTTAGAACGCACAGTGACAACTTTGGCCGATTCCTAATCTTTAATAACAGTATGTCCAAAGGTCAGATGGGTCGAATGGTTCAGCGTGTTATTGAGGTTGAAACTTACCGACTGTTAGCGCTACTGGGTCTTCGCGAAGCGCGTAAATTGTCTCCGGTGGTTGCCGATATGGATAACCGTATGGCCGATTTGACGCGTCGCCTATCTACTGGTGATAACTCAGATGACAGTCGACTGTTAACAGAGCTGATTAACCTATCGGCCGACATCGAAGCGGAGCGTGCAAGAACCACCTTCCGCTTTAATGCAAGTCGCTCATACCATGATGTTATGGCCGCGCGTTTAGATGAGTTGCGTGAAGATGAGGTCTCCGGACACCTAACCTTGAAAGAGTTTTTGATTCGTCGATTGACGCCTGCGGTGCGTGGATGTGAAACCATGCACAACCGGCTCGATGATTTATCGCGACGAGTAAACCGTGCAGCGGATATGATGCGTACCCGAGTCGAAATGGCGATCGAAAATCAGAACCAAGAACTACTGAGTTCTATGGATCGACGATCTAAGATTCAACTGATGATGCAACATACTGTAGAGGGCCTGTCGGTTGCCGCGATCAGCTACTACGCTGTTGGTCTGGTTAAATACCTAATCGATGCAGTGCACGGTGCCGGTGTCGATTTTGATAAGAGTTTAGCGACCGGTGTATCTGTTCCAGTGGTGATTGGTGCTGTATGGTTCATCACGCGTAAAATTCAAAATCGTTTTAAGAAACTTGCTGAAGTGAAAACGGAATCGACAGCGAAAGGGGATCAGTAACGTGTCAGTAGAAGAGCAGATCCAAAGCCTTCTCAATGAAGGACTTAATCTTGTCCAATTTGAGCTTGAGAACGAGAGCCATATGCACGGTGGAAACCGTTTGGATACTCACTTCAAACTCGTTGCCGTCAGCGATGACTTTGAAGGAAAACGCCTGATACAGCGCCATCAAACGATTTTTGGTCTGCTGTCAGACCTGATGCAAAACCCAAT
>CATEEE010000152.1 GCA_949499045.1 Marinobacterium sp. xm-d-530
CAAGAGCTTAAAGCGATGAAAGAGACCTTCGGTAAAGAGATGCCGCCGGTTAGCTCAACTAAATCACTGGCGGGGCACTCACTGGGCGCCACAGGCGTACAGGAAGCGATCTACTGTCTTCTGATGCAAGAGAATAACTTCATCTGCGCATCAGCGAACATTGAAGAGATCGATCCAGAAGCGGAAGGCCTACCTGTTGTAACAACCCGTAAAGATGGTGTTGATCTTCAGCGAGTCATGTCGAACAGCTTCGGCTTTGGTGGTACTAACTCAACGCTAGTGTTCGAGAAGTACACCGGATAATCGCCACACTTGCCATTGAGAAAGCGACCTACGGGTCGCTTTTTTTGTGCCCAAAACGGAACATCAAGGGAAATTATAAGAATTAAACCCGTTCAATAACTGCTGCAATGCCCTGCCCGACGCCGATACACATAGTACAAAGTGCATATTTACCACCACTACGCTCCAGCTGTGTCATTGCCGTTGTCACTAGACGTGCACCACTCATACCCAGAGGATGACCTAGGGCAATGGCTCCACCCTGAGGGTTAAGTCGCGAATCATCTGGATCTATATTGAGCCCTTTTAAAACACCCAAGGCCTGTGAGGCAAACGCCTCATTTAACTCAATGATATCCATTTGGTCAAAGGTAAGACCGGATAGTTTCAACACTTTTTTGACAGCTTCAATAGGACCCACGCCCATGATTCGTGGATCAATACCTGCAGTTGCCATAGCGACCACTCTCGCTCTAGGTGTTAACCCGTTAGCAGCAACACCAGACTCACTTGCCAAAAGCAGAGCACATGCACCATCGTTAATGCCCGATGCATTGCCTGCAGTCACAGAGCCATCACCGCCATTGACTGTTCTTAACTGAGCCAATTTTTCAAGCGTTGATTCACGGGGGTGCTCATCGACATCAAAATAGCTAACATTGCCGCGACGATCTTTAATCTCTATAGGAACGATCTCATCAGCAAACAGTCCAGCTTTTTGAGCTGCCGCAGTTTTGGCCTGGCTATTGAAGGCAAACAGATCTTGTTCTTCACGGCTGATACCATATTCAGCAGCTACGTTGTCTGCCGTTTGTGGCATGGTATCAGCACCGTACATAGCTTTAAGTGCCTGATTGGTGAAGCGCCAGCCCATTGTGGTGTCTTCTAGGATTTGCGCTCGACCATAAGCCGATTCTGCTTTGCCCATTACAAAGGGAGCGCGTGTCATCGATTCAACACCACCAGCAAGTGCAACATTAAGTTCACCTGCTTTAATACCTCGTGCCATGGTACCAATCGCATCTAAACCAGAGCCACAAAGGCGATTGATGGTTGAGGCTGGTACCGAAGTGGGTAGGCCTGAAAGTAATACTGACATGCGCGCAACATTTCGATTGTCTTCGCCCGCCTGATTAGCACACCCCATAAGAACATCATCGATCGATGCAGCATCTAGAGAGGGAACCTCAGCTAGGGTCGCTCTAATAACCTGGGCTAATAGATCGTCAGGACGCACCGTTGCCAATGAACCCGCGTAACGACCAATCGCAGAGCGCTTTGCTGCACAAATATAAGCTTCAGCCATTTTTATATCCTCGTTTAGTCAATCTGATGAAAAGGTGCATTAATAAATGCGCGCTGAAGTAACGCCGGTGAAACCCTGTAACGGTCATCGCCATAAAACAGGTTGATGTTATCCAGCACGTCGGCAACAAAACTGGTCCCCAGTTTGTCAGCCCAGGCTAGCAACCCTGTCGGGTAGTTCACGCCCGCTTGCATAGCGGCATCTATACCGGCTACATCCGCAATTCCCAGATGAAGCGCATCAGAAGCTTCGTTGATCAGCATTGCTACAGTTCGCATGACAACTAGACCCGGCAAGTCTTTAACAACTCGTGTTTTGACGCCTAGAAAATCGAACATAGCATAGACTTCTGTCCAAACCTCTTCAGGCATTTCTGGAGGAGTTGATAGTGCGAGAGATTCAAAAGTCGTGTAGTCAATCGCTAAATCCATTTGAATCAGGTTACGATTATCTTCAGCCAATGAACGTTCCAAAGTGGTGCGACCATCGGTCAAAACCAGCGTTGCTCCGTTAGCAAAGACGATTTCTCCCACGCCACCTTCAGTCTCTTGAGGGATCTCAATACCACGTGCTTTGATTCGATCTATAAGCGACTTAATCGCTGGTGAGACAACCGCACTGCTGATGTTAAAGAGCCCACCAAAACGGATGTCATCCCACTCAAGATTTGGTACTGACTGCTTACCATCAGGGTACTGATAAAAACCACGACCACTCTTACGCCCCAACCAACCGGCATCAACCAACTCTTTTTGCATCAGTGATGGCTTAAAGCGGGGATCAAAATAGTAGGACTCAAATACCGAGTTAGTGACGGCGTAGTTAACGTCTTGACCAATAAGGTCGGTCAATTCAAAAGGTCCCATGCGGAATCCGCCGGCCTCTTTCAGGAATAGATCGATTCGTTCAGGTTCTGTAGCACCCTCCTCGGCCAATCGAAGTCCCTCAGCATAGAAAGGACGTGCTACTCGGTTGACAATGAAACCAGGTGATGATTTTGCAGCAACACCAACTTTGCCCCACCGCTTCGACAGCTCAAGCAACGTCTCAATTACTTTTGAATCGGTTGCCAAACCATGGATGACTTCAACCAGTTTCATAATAGGTGCTGGGTTAAAGAAGTGCAGACCAGCTAGGCGCGCAGGATCATTCAACGCTGACCCAATAGCCGTAACAGAAATAGAGGACGTGTTGGTTGCTAAGATAGTTTGATTTGAACAGATAGATTCAAGCTGTTGAAACAGTTGCTGCTTAATATCAAGACGCTCGACGATCGCTTCCACAACCAAATCAGCATTTTTCATCAACGAGATATCACTAGCGTAGGTGATGCGATCGCAAATGGCTTGCGCTTGCTCATCAGTGAACTTACCGCGTGAAACCAGCTTATCCATCGACTTTTTCAAATTCGCTTTTGCCGTTTCGAGTACCGACTCATTTAAGTCGAAGAGCACCACATCTAGACCAGCTTGTGAAGCAACTTGGGCGATACCTGCACCCATTGTTCCGGCACCAACAACACCCACCTGTTTTATTTGATCTACCGTTTTATATTGCGTGGCCATAGTCATTACTTCTTCTCTAAAAATTGCTGAACTTTTTCCCAAAATTCCGGATTACGACCGGCCAACTTTTGACATTGACTTTCAAGCTCCAGTTGAGATTCGAAGTCGTTATCAAAGGCGCGATAGAGGCTTCGTTTTATCAACTCCAATCCCAATCGAGGCTTACTCTTCAAGTTGGAAACAACTCTCTCAAGCTCAGCTGAAAACTGGTCCTCTTCAACGGCTTTCCAGATAAGACCGTATTCGGCTGCCTCTTCGCCCGTCACGACCTCTGCGAGCATCGAAATGGCCATCGCTTTAGCCTGACCGGCATTTCTTACAAGCGTGGCCGTGGCCCCAGCATCAGGAACCAAACCTAAGTGACTAAAAGGAAAAGTGAATTTTGCCTGTTTCTTTGCAATGACAATGTCACAAGCAAGCGCCAGTGATGCACCAGCACCAGCCGCCACACCATTTACTGCTGCTATCACAGGGACAGGAAGGCTTCTCAACCTAGACACTAGAGGGCTGTAGGTGTTTTTTAGAGAGTCCCCCAAATCCGGTTTCGGCTCTCCCTCAGGAATACGGCGTTCTTCAAGGTCCTGACCAGCACAGAACCCTCGCCCTTCACCTGTCAGAATGAGACAACGCAAAGCATCAAAACGCTCTATCTCTTTGAGAGCCAATTTCAGTTCAGCATGCATGGTTTTACTGAACGCATTGAGCCGATCAGGTCGGCTCAGTTTTAACTCAACAACACCCTCAGTCTCAGAGACTTGAAGACATTCATAGTTGTTTGAAAGTGACATTACTCACCTCTTAGAGCAGTGGCACGCGCTAGGTTCGTTTGAACCGCGGTCGTTACATGATAAAAATCCAATCCACGCAAACCACCTAACTCCTGGCCACCCCCTGCGCGACCTGGGCCACCATGGATACACATTGGCATTACACTACCGTGCCCTGAATGACTTCGACTTACACTATCATCTACAATCAAAAGTCGGCCATGGGTTGATCCGAGTTCTAATACTGCATCCATAGCAAATTGATCATCGTTGGTGAAAATTGAGCTCACTAGTGAACCTCCACCTCGGCGGACCAATTCAAACAGTTCTGTTTCGCTACTGTAAGGCATCAGTGTTGCAACTGGACCAAACACCTCCGTCTCGTGGACCTGACTGGCTGCTTTAGGATCCTGACACACCAACAATTTTTGAGTGACATAAAAACCTGATGCATCACCCTCCAAGGCTGCAATATCGCCTTGGAAAGCAATCTCTGTCTCATTAAGCAGAGCTCTTACGCCCTCTTCTGCTGCTTGCTGTTGCGCAGCACTGACTAGAGGCCCATAAGTCACCCCATCGATAGCAGGGTTGCCAGGTTTTCCTTTAGCAAGTTTAGCGACCAGCGCTTCTTTGGCTGCTTCCAATTCTGAAGCGGGAACAAATATGCGACGAACAGCCGTACATTTTTGCCCCGACTTAATCGTCATCTCTTTAGAGACTTCGTGAATAAATGACTTGAATCCGTCAGATCCTGAGGTTAGATCCGGACCAAGTATAGATGAGTTGATACTATCGGCTTCAGCATTAAATCGAACCGATTCACTAATAACCTTTGGGTGCGATGCAAGCATAGCAGCGGTGTCCGCAGAACCTGTAAATGCCACTGCATCAGCCGAAGTAATGTGATCCATTAAGTCTCGACCGCCCCCAGCCAAGAAACTGAGTGCACCTTTGGGAAGGATGTTAGAGTTCAAAATATCTCGCGCCATTGCCCAAGCGACTGGCAAAGATACAGCGGCTGGCTTGACTACAGCTGGCACACCGGATAGAAGCGCAACACCTAGCTTCTCTAACATTCCCCATGCAGGGAAGTTAAAGGCATTAATATGTATGGCGGCCCCACGCAACGGCGTCTTAACATGGATCGCTCTGAAATGCTCGTCTTTAGTGAGTTGCTCCAATTCACCATCTGCAATCCACTTTCGATCACCTAGTCTCTTACCCAATGAAGCGTAGTACTTTAATGTACCGATACCGCCCTCAATATCTAAGAACGTATCCAATACAGTCGCGCCATTATTTTTTGCACTAAGTTCGGCGTACTCCTCTTTGTTTTCACCCAGAACAGCTGCAATTTGTTTCAGTAGGCCCGCACGCTCTAAATAGGTCATAGCACGCAGAGCTGAACCACCTTCCGATCGAGCAAAGTTTAGGATGTCGTCGCCGCTGACTTCGTAACCTGCGATTTCACCCATTACAGAGCCATCTAATGCGCAATGTACATTTGCTGTGGTGCTATTGTTATCTTGCCATTCACCTAATAGGTAACTCATCACTCTCATATTTATTTACTCCTTGTCACCAAATGCTGCTGTAAAACTTGAATTACCTTTTTTGGGGGGCTTATGTGTTTAGCTATCACTTGCCTTGATAATTAGGTGGTCGTTTTTCCTTAAAAGCAGCGATCCCTTCTTGTTTGTCCTCAGTGTCGAGTAAACGGGTAAATGCTGCCCGCTCAACGCATAGGCCATGCTCGAGTGTTGCATCTAAAGTTGCTTTAACCGCTCGCTTGATCTCTAGAACAGCTAGAGGAGCTTTATGTGCAATTTTATCCGCCAGTATCAGAGCTTTTTCTACGGTTAACTCAGGCTCACACACTTCTGTAATCAACCCACATGAGAGAGCAACGCTGGCATCAATAAATTCACCAGTTAAGCACCAGCGCATAGTTCTGCCCTTACCTACAAGAGAAGCGAGACGCTGAGTGCCACCAGCACCAGGTAAAATAGCTAAGTTGATCTCTGGCTGACCAAATTGAGCGTTACTACCAGCAACCAAGAAGTCGCAAAGCATTGCCAGCTCATTGCCGCCACCCAAACAAAAACCATTAACGGCTCCAATTAGCGGCTTTTGTAAATTCCGAATGGCTAACCAATGATCATTACGAGGATCAGTTGCAACATCGGCACCTGTCTTACGCCGTAACTCATCAATATCTGCACCAGCAGCAAATGCTCTTTCGTTTCCGGTTATAACCATAACCGAGACACTTTCATCAAAATCTGCTTCTAACAAACAATTTGAAATTTGTCCCAACATATCTGTTGATAATGCGTTCAATTCCCTAGGTCTATTCAGCTCTACGAGTAATACCTTGCCGTGAAGGGAAAGATTAAGAGATGGAAAACGATCATTTTTTAAATTTTCTAGTAAACTCATAACCTGCCCTTAAGCTATCTATCAAAAAATTCAATCACTAAATATATCAAACAATTACTATTAACAATTTTGGAAGCTAAATATGCCAATATATCAATTAGCCGGCGTAACACCCGTTATTCACCCAACAGCCTATGTGCACCCAACTGCGGTGATCATTGGAGATGTCCACATCGGAGAAGAGTGCTATATAGGCCCCTTGGCTAGTTTGAGAGGCGATTTTGGTGCTATCAAATTGGGCAAAGGAGTTAACATCCAAGATTGTGTTGTGGTGCATAGTTTCAAGGACATAACAGTAATTGTTGAAGATTTTGGTCATATTGGACACGGAGCCATTCTTCATGGTTGTACTATCCGTAAAGGTGTTTTAGTTGGTATGAGCGCTACCGTCATGGACAAAGCTGAGATTGGTGCTAGAAGTTTTATTGGTGCCCACAGTTTTGTTAAGACTGGGGACTCTTTTCCAGAAGGTACTATGATTTTGGGAACGCCTGCAAAAGCGGTTCGCGAGTTAACCGATGAGGAAACAGCCTGGAAACACAAAGGCACAGAGGCGTACATTGCACTGGCTAAAGAATCTATTAATTCCTGTATTGAAGTAGAGCCACTAAAAGAAGCTGAACCAAACCGAAAAAAAATTAACATTGGTGAAACAGTCCTACCAAAGCAAGACACCCTGAAACCACAGTAATATATTTATCCATTTAATAACCCCTCATATAGCCAGTCCGCCAAACCGCTTCAGGAACTCTTCTGAAGCAGTTGGCAACTTACCCTGCCGGCCTTCTAGTTGACTGATAATCCATTGATGCGATGCGGGTGCGAGCTGCCTGTAAAGCGCTGAACATAAACTTTTTGCTTCAATTCCGAGCCAACGACTGCCGAGTATTTGATCAGGAAAAGAAGGATCTCTTAGTGCCAGTTTTCGATATTCGTGAATCATCAACGTTCTGGTGATGAAGGCTGTTTTCGGGTCCTGTAGTTGGGCATACATTCCAGGGGTTTTAAGCGACTGATAGAAATCGAAAAAATCAATGTAGGCATCATTCAAAGACTTCAGTCCCCAGCCCTGCCAAATCAGTTCCCGAAGAGCCTGTTCGCTTTCATTAAGTACATGAGACTCGAATAGAACAACTCTATCCGCTAATCCATTTTCTCTAAGGATTGATTTGATTTCATCGCGATCAGTATGAGCAGAGGCTAATAAAGAGTTACTGAGTACACCGAAGCCGCTGAGTGACAATTCATCTGAAATTAATTTTTTCTCTTCTATAGTCAAAGCAGTGATTAACAGCAACGTCCAAACACCTTGCCATTGAGGGTGACTCTGCCGATATACTCGATCAAATGCAGAGCTAAAACGGTGCTCACCCTCAGGGCTCAATCGATAAAAACTATTACGGCCAACTTTATGTGAAACAAGCCACCCATCTTGTGCTAAACGAAAGATGGATGTGCGCATTAATCGCTCATTGATGCCAAAGGGTTCTAAAAGACGAATAAGACTTCCGAGCCAGACTTCCCCGCCATGAGCGACTATCGAATCCCCCCATACACTAATAATAAGTGAGGGAGCCCTTAAAGGTGTTTTAGCCTGAAATCGTTGAATGCATAAGTCAGTGCATAATGTTTGTTGCATTAGTCAATATCCAAATAAAGCGATACAGAAAATAACAGAAATAATTTGAAATGTATCTTTTTTTAATGCATCTTTGAACTCATTAACAAGTTAGCCTCATCACGAGCGCTCTAACCTTGTGCATTCATTAACAATTACAAGAGCACGAGTCAAAGCAATGAATTTAACCGATATCCTTTATGAGGTGTCTGAGGGTGTAGCTGTTATTACACTCAACCGACCAGAGACCTTAAACAGTTTTAATGAAGCAATGCATCAATCGCTTCATTTCGCATTGGATTCAGCCGCCTCAGATCCACAAATCCGAGCAGTCCTTTTGACAGGTTCTGGACGTGGTTTCTGCGCAGGTCAGGATCTATCTGATCCCATGGTTAAGCCTTCTGACCCTATGCCAAACCTCGGGCTTGTGATTGAGTCCTACTATAATAATACCGTGAAACGTCTCTACAATATGGAGAAGCCTACAGTCTGTGCAGTCAATGGAATTGCTGCGGGCGCAGGTGCCAACATTCCACTGGCTTGCGATTTTGTTATTGCCGCCAAATCAGCGAAGTTTGTCCAAGCATTTTGCAAAATCGGCCTGATTCCCGATTCAGCGGGAACATGGCTTTTACCCCGCCTAGTCGGTCTTGCACGTGCAAAACAACTTGCCATGCTTGGTAATCCTTTAAGCGCAGTACAAGCAGTTGATTGGGGACTGATATTTAAAGCGGTTGAAGATGAAGCCCTTAAAGAGGAATCAATCGCGTTCGCAAAGCAACTTGCGACTCAGCCCACGATGGCGTTGACTAAAACGAAGCAGGCACTTGATCTCAGTTTCGCGAACTCTCTCGAAGATCAATTAGATGTTGAGCGAGAGCTACAAACACGTTTAGGCAACTCAGATGACTATAAAGAGGGCGTTAACGCCTTTATTGAAAAGCGCCAGCCAAATTATAAAGGGTGCTAATCATGAAGGGCTCAAGATCTCTTACGGCACAAGAATTGGCAGAAGCCTGCGCACAAGAACTCTACTCCCGCGATGCAGCAACCAATCATCTAGAAATGAAGATGAGCAGTGTTTCACCCGGTCATGCGGTAATGTCGATGACGGTTCAGTCGTTCATGGTGCAGGGTCACAATACTTGTCATGGTGGTTATCTCTTCACACTGGCTGATTCGGCCTTTGCTGTAGCGTGTAATACCTACAATCAACCCTGCGTTGCGATAGGTTGCACCATTGATTACGTTGCGCCAGGTATGAGGGGTGATTATTTAACCGCCACGGCTACAGAACGCAGCCGGTCTGGGCGGACAGGTAACTATGACGTTGAGATACGCAATCAAGACAATAAATTAGTTGCTATTTTTAGAGGCAAATCCTACGCCCTCAAAGGGACGGTTCTACCGGATACTGAATAACTATAACAAGCGTTTACTAAAGGAATTGAGCAATGATAGTCGACCCCTCTTTCACACCAGATGCACTGGATCCGATGGAGCGAGCAAGTATAGATGAACTGCGCGCAACTCAACTGGATCGTTTAAAGCAAAGCATTACCCATGCATACGATAATGTTGCGTTATACAAACAGCGATTTGATGAGAAAGGGATACATCCTTCAGACATTAAAACACTCGATGATCTATCTATTGTCCCCTTTACTACCAAGAGTGATTTAAGAGACCACTACCCATTTGGACTGTTTGCCACGCCAATGGATCAGATTGTGCGCCTTCATGCCTCTAGTGGTACTACAGGTAATCCTACCGTGGTGGGATACACTCAAAATGATATCGACCACTGGGCTAACCTAGTAGCTCGCTCGATTCGCGCGGCTGGAGGCAAGCCCGGTGACAAGGTTCACGTCTCTTATGGCTACGGTCTTTTTACAGGTGGGCTAGGTGCCCATTATGGAGCAGAGCGTTTGGGCTGCACAGTAATTCCCATGTCTGGTGGGCAAACTGAGAAGCAAGTTCGCTTAATTAGAGACTTTGACCCTGACATCATTATGGTCACCCCCTCTTACATGCTGAATATCGCAGATGAGATGGATAGGCAGGGTATCGACCCACATCAGTTGAGTCTTAAACTCGGCATATTTGGTGCAGAACCCTGGACGAATGATCTTCGTCTTGCCATGCAGAATCGTCTTGGCATCACCGCTACGGATATCTACGGCCTTTCAGAGATTATGGGGCCTGGTGTCGCTCAAGAGTGCGGTGAAACATTGGATGGACCCACTGTCTGGGAAGATCATTTCTACCCTGAAATTGTTGACCCTGAAACAGGTGAAGTGCTTCCTGATGGCGAGCTAGGCGAATTGGTGTTCACAACCTTAAGCAAAGAAGCTCTTCCTATGATGCGCTATCGGACTCGAGACCTAACTCGACTGTTGCCCGGTACCGCTCGCCCTATGCGTCGAATCGATAAAATCACTGGTCGTAGCGATGACATGATGATCATCCGAGGTGTTAATGTCTTCCCTACCCAAATAGAAGAAGAAGTTTGTAAGGTTCCGCAATTCTCGGAAAGCTATGAAATCCATCTGCATAGGGAAGGAAATATGGACAGCATGATGGTTCATATAGAGTTGCGTCCGGAGTTTGCGAACCAACCTCAAGAGTCAACCGCTCAACAAATTGCGACATTGAAACATCATGTTAAATCTTCAGTCGGAATCAGTATCGGTGTTCAACTACGAGACGTAGGATCCATTGCACGTTCAGAGGGTAAAGCTCAACGTGTTTTTGATGAGCGATAAATAAACACTCGTGAAG
This sequence comes from Marinobacterium sp. xm-d-530, assembly GCA_949499045.1. GTDB lineage: Bacteria > Pseudomonadota > Gammaproteobacteria > Pseudomonadales > Balneatricaceae > Marinobacterium_E. Next base: position 10,759 of record CATEEE010000152.1, read on the forward strand.
GGATCCAAACTGCGAGTAAATGCGATACAAAAAAATAATTTATCTTATTTTTTGGTGTCGCTTTTGATAGCATAGGGTTAATAATTTTGAGAGAGGCTTCATATGTACGCACAGATGGTTGAAACCGGAGTAAAGAGTGTTAAGACAAGCACAGAGATGTCTTCGGAAGAGCAAGCATTTCAAACTCGAATTGATGCAGATATAAAAATTGAACCCAAGAACTGGATGCCAGAAGCATATCGAAAAACGCTTATCCGTCAAATTTCCCAGCATGCCCATTCAGAAATCGTTGGCATGCTACCTGAGGGTAACTGGGTGACCCGTGCTCCCACATTAAAGCGAAAACTTCAATTAATGGCCAAAATTCAAGATGAGGCTGGTCACGGCCTCTACCTCTACAGCGCCATGGAAACATTAGGCGCAGACCGTGATGATGAGGTGCAAAAAATGCACGAAGGTAAGGCCAAATACTCAAGCATTTTTAATTACCCTACCTTGAACTGGGCTGACATGGGTACTATTGGCTGGCTGGTCGATGGTGCTGCCATTGTTAACCAAGTCCCTTTACAAAGAACCTCTTATGGACCCTACTCTCGCGCTATGATTCGTGTGTGCAAGGAGGAGAGCTTCCACCAACGCCAAGGCTACGAAATTCTTCTGCACCTTATGCGAGAAGGTAACGATGCTCAAAAAGAGATGGTGCAAGACTCTATTAATCGATTCTGGTGGCCCGTTCTGATGATGTTTGGTCCATCCGATGCAAACTCACCAAACAGCGCTCAATCGATGGCATGGAAAATCAAACGTCACTCAAATGATGAACTCCGCCAACGTTTTATTGATCAAACCATTCCACAACTGCAGATTCTTGGCTGCACTGCTCCTGACCCTGATCTGAAATTCAATGAAGAGACAGGGCATTGGGAATATGGAGAAATCGATTGGGCGGAATTCTTCGAAGTATTAAAAGGTAATGGTCCTTGCAACAAAGAGCGTGTTGCAAAGCGTAAAAAAGCAATTGATGAAGGTGCATGGGTTCGTGAAGCCGCCGTTGCTTATGCCAACAAGAAACAACAGCGTAATGCTGCTTAAACTGGAGAAATAATATGGCTGACTGGACCCTATTTGAAGTCTTTATTCGAAGTAAGCACGGACTTAACCATAAACATGTTGGTAGCGTGCATGCTGCTGATTCTGAGATGGCTATCGAGAACGCGCGTGATCTATACACACGCCGTAACGAAGGTGTGAGTATATGGGTCGTTCCTTCAGCAGCCATAACAGCGACAGCAACGGATGAGAAGGAGGCGTTATTTGATCCATCAGATGACAAAATTTATCGACACGCTGGCTTTTATAAACTGCCCGATGAAGTAGGTCATATGTAGAGGCACCTATGAAACGTTTTGATGACACAACGGAACTTCTACTTCAACTGGGCGATAGCGCCATGATTCAAGCTCAGCGTCTGTGTGAACTTGTTGGAGGTGCCCCTGCTCTCGAAGAAGAAGTCGCATTGATGAATGTAGGCCTCGATCTAGTTGGACAGGCGCGTAACTGGTTAGAGTATGCTGCTGAACGCATTGATGACGGTCGAACAGCTGATGATCTTGTTTTTCTTCGAGATCAAGGCGAATACAGAAACCTGCTGCTTGTCGAGCAACCCAATGGTGATTTTGCTATGACGATGGCTAAGCAGTTTCTATTTGATGCTTGGCACAAACCGCTTTTAGAAAAGCTATGCAACTCATCTGATGAGCGGATCGCAGGCATTGCGGCTAAGTCCATTAAAGAATCTAGTTACCACATCCGTCGTTCCAGCGAATGGATAAAGCGTCTTGGCGATGGCACGCATGAAAGCCATGAGAGAATGCAACGCGCGTTAGATCAAATCTGGCATTTCACATTTGAGTTAGCCAATCCATATGAACTATTTAACACATTGGACACGGACAACATTGCTCCCGGTATTAAGGCACTATGCAAAGAGTGGCAAGCGATCGTCGCAACCATATTGGCTGAAGCGACACTAACTCAACCTGAAACGGCTGAAAACAACTATCTTAGTGGTCGTGAGGGGGTGCATACCGAAAATCTGGGTTTTGTCTTAGCCGAAATGCAATTTTTGCAACGAGCCTATCCGAATGCAAGCTGGTGAGTTAATTGCGCGTGAACAAGCCGAGCTGACGGAAGATCATGTCACATTAGCTTGGTCTATTCTGGATCAGGTGATGGATCCAGAGGTACCTGTTGTAAGCCTTACAGACTTAGGCATCGTGCGAGAAGTCACGCCAGTGGGCGGTCATCTAAAAGTTGTGTTAACACCAACCTATTCAGGATGCCCAGCCACTGAGCATATAGAGCAGAGCGCTAAACAAGCCCTAGAGGAGTCCGGCTTCAATTCAGTCGTTATAGAGCAAAGACTTGCCCCCGCCTGGACTACCGACTGGATTGGCGAGCGCGGTCGACTTCGTTTAAAAGAGTATGGCATAGCACCACCCATTGGCAGTGCTAGCAAACCGCAACTAGATCAAACAATTCCTTGTCCAATGTGCGATAGCACCAATACTAACGAAATAACTGAATTTGGATCCACTGCCTGCAAGGCGTTGTACCAATGTAACGACTGCCTAGAACCATTTGATTACTTCAAATGCATCTGAGCCAGGGAGAAAAAATGAGCCACTTTCACCGTTTAAAAATAGCTGATCGAACAGAAGAGACACGCGACTCTGTCTCATTAGCTTTTGCAGTACCTAGCGAGCTTCAAGAACGATTTCGCTTTCGTCAGGGCCAGTATCTGACTCTAAAAGCCAACATAAATGACGAAGAAGTTCGTCGTTCTTATTCCATCTGCAGTGGCATCCATGACAACGAACTCAGAGTGGCTGTAAAAAGGGTACCCGATGGCTTGTTCTCCAACTTTGCCAATGATCAATTGGCTGTAGGTGATGAGATTGAAGTCATGGAGCCCATGGGGCATTTTTACACAGAGCTCAACAAAGATCGCTCAGGACACTACCTTCTGGTCGCTGCCGGGAGTGGTATTACCCCTATCCTATCGCAAGTCAAAACTCTATTGAGATCGGAACCGAAAAGCCACGTAACCCTGATATATGGAAATAGAGCGACAGTGTCTACTATGTTCAAAGATCAATTAGAAGATCTTAAAAATAGTTACATGGGTCGCCTCAACCTAATCTTTATTTTCAGTCGCGAGCAGCAAGACATCGACCTTTATAACGGTCACATCGATGCTGAAAAATGTGACGTTCTCTTCTCCAAATGGATCAACGTGGCTAGTCTAACCGATGTATTCATTTGCGGTCCTCAAGCCATGACGGAAACTGTCAGCGAAGCACTTATTCGTGCCGGCATGCCAAAACAACAAGTTCATTTTGAGCTATTTGGCACTGTGCAGGACAGTAGTAAAAAGGCACAGCGAACCCAAGCCGCTGAACGTGCGACGCACCTGTCTAATATCGAAATCATTCGGGATGGGCATGTTAAGCATTTTGATCTTGCTCAAAACACTCAAAACATCCTAGATGCAGCGAATGATCAAGGTGCAGAGCTGCCCTACTCTTGTAAAGCAGGCGTCTGCTCTACCTGCAAGTGTAAGGTGGTTGAGGGTGAAGTTGAGATGGATGTTAGCATCGGGCTTGAAGACTATGAGGTCAAAGAGGGTTTTGTCCTATCTTGCCAGTCATACCCCGTAACCGACAAAGTCGTTCTAGATTTCGATCAAATTTAAATAATTAGAATTTTTAAAACGGAATTATCATGTCATCAACACCGATTGTTCAAAGCTTCATTGCCGGCCAGTGGATTGGTCAAACTGCTCATAAAACACTAAACAGTGCCCTAAATGGTGAAGCCGTATTCTCTACCCACTCTGAATCGTTAGACTTCAGCTCAAGTCTCGACTACGCAAAGACAATCGGCCACAAAAGCTTACTGGCGCTAGATTTCCAGCAGCGTGCAACTTTATTACGCAACCTCGGTAAATATTTAATGGAGCGCAAAGAGTCTCTTTATAAGATTTCCGCTCATACTGGCGCCACTAAAAATGACAGCTGGATCGACATTGAAGGGGGCATAGCGACACTCTTTGCCTACGCCAGCATGGGACGTAATGAACTCCCCTCAGGTAATACGCTTCATGAAGGAGATGCCATTCAGCTGGGTAAGATTGGCCAATTTTTTGGCAGTCATATTTTGGTACCTAAACAAGGTGCTGCGGTTCACATCAATGCATTTAACTTCCCAATCTGGGGCATGTTAGAAAAATTTGCGCCCAATTTCCTTGCAGGCATGCCATCCATTGTTAAACCAGCTTCGCAAACTTCTTACTTAACTGAAGCGTGCGTCAAGTTAATGCAACAATCGAACCTGCTTCCATCAGGCGCGCTTCAACTGATCATAGGATCGACAGGTGACCTGCTAGATCGGCTCGATTCTCAAGATGTTGTGACCTTTACCGGCTCGGCTACCACCGCTCAAATGTTAAGAAGCAATCAAAATATTCTGAATCACTCCATCCCATTCAATGCAGAGGCAGACTCATTAAACTGTGCAATTTTAGCTCCGGATGTAAAACCGGAGGATGCTGAATTCGATCTTTTCGTTAAAGAAGTAACACGAGAAATGACGATCAAGGCAGGACAAAAATGTACTGCTATCCGTCGCATTCTGGTCCCTGAGCATCTACTTGAACCTGTTTCAGCAGCGTTAATGCAGAAGCTGAGCAAAACAACATTAGGTGACCCATCCGTTGAAGGGGTTCGCATGGGAGCTCTAGCCTCAAAAACTCAGCAGCGTGATGTCCAAGAAAAATTAGAGTTACTAATGGCCACCAGCGACGCACTTCTAGGTAAAGGCTCTGACTGCAAACCTATTGGAGAAGGTGTTGAGAATGGTGCGTTCTTTGAACCCACACTGCTTTTAAACACTTCTCCAGATGAAGAAGGTGGCGCCCACGACATTGAACCTTTTGGACCTGTCAGCACTCTGATGCCTTACAGAGACATAGTTCACGCATGTACACTAGCTGCACGCGGAAAAGGCTCTTTGGTGACTACTTTAACCACTAGAGATCCTGCCATTGCTGGCGAAGTAGTACCTAAATTAGCTGTTTGGCATGGTCGTGTTCACATTTTGGATGAGCGCTCATCAAAAGAATCTACCGGTCATGGTTCACCGTTACCAATGCTTAAACACGGCGGTCCTGGTAGAGCTGGGGGTGGCGAGGAGCTAGGGGGTATTCGAGCCGTCAAGCACTACATGCAGCGCGCATCGATACAGGGTTCACCGACGATGCTAATGGCAGTAACGGGTGAGTACATTCGTGGTGCAGACAAAATCGAAAAACCACTTCATCCATTCAGATACCACTTTGACGAGCTCGAAATCGGCCAGACGCTGTTAACTCATAGAAGGACAGTTACTGAAGCAGATATCGTCAATTTTGGTTGTCTCTCAGGCGATCATTTTTATATGCACTTCGATGAGCAGGCAGCACGTGACTCCATGTTTGAGAAACGCATTGCACATGGTTATTTTGTTCTTTCAGCTGCTGCGGGTCTATTCGTTGATCCCGGTGTGGGTCCAGTGCTAGCAAACTATGGATTGGACACACTTAGATTTGTTAACCCGGTCGGTATTGGCGACACAATCCAAGCTAGACTCACATGTAAAACCAAGATTGATCAAGGCAAGGTGAACTCTAAAGGAGATGCTATCGGGGTGGTGTCATGGGATGTTGAGGTGGTTAACCAAGAAGGTGAATTGGTAGCTAGCTACGACATTTTGACCCTTGTTCAAAAACTGCAAAAGCCATAAGATTTTGTGAACGAGAAGGAAAAGTACATAGATTTTTCACCTGTACATGATATGTTGTACACCTAAACAATAATTACAGTATCCAAAGCATTTAAAAAATAACTAGAGTATTGAGTTAATGGATATTCCTAAGCTAAAGCACTTCGCATCACTGCGTGTTGAAATCTCAGCTCCCCAAGAGATAGGCACAACACAATTCGGTACGCGCCGCGTTATCCCTATTACTGGCGGTACCGTTAAAGGCAGTGACTGGAATGGACGCGTACTAGCAGGCGGGGCAGACTTTCAACGTATCGTTTCGCCAAGATTAGCCGAACTGGATGCACGTTATGTGCTGGAATCTGATGAGGGCGAAACCATCTATGTTCAGAATCGCGCACTGCGTGCAGCAGATCCTGCAGTGACACAAAAGATTATTGATGGGATTCCAGTAGATCCGAGCGAGGTCTATTTTAAATGCACCCCTATTTTTGAGACCAGTGCCGACCGTTTTCAATGGATTACAGAGCGTCTGTTCATTGGCACAGGTATTCGCAGACCCGACTGTGTAGAGATCGAATTCTTCGAGGTTTTATGAGCAACGAAACTACCCTTAGCCGCGCAGAGTGGCTGGATCAACACTACCCAGAGCCA
>CATEEE010000153.1 GCA_949499045.1 Marinobacterium sp. xm-d-530
GCTACTTCTGCAATCCATGCATCCGCTTTCTCAGAGAAATCGGCTGGTAACTCACCTGATAGGCGACGCATTAGCTCCGCAGCAAGCTCTGGGAAAGCCTCTGAGTATTCGGCAAGGCGTTCGTTCCACTCATTTTCAAGAATGCTACCCGCTTCACGTGCATCCCAGCCTTCAGCAATTTCAGTTGGAATTTCAAACGGTGCGTGTGGCCAGTTCAACTCCTGGCGGGCCAGAGCGATCTCGTCGTCACCTAAGGGTGCGCCGTGACAATCCTCTTTGCCCTGTTTGTTTGGAGAGCCAAAGCCGATAATTGTTTTACAACAGATCAGCGTTGGCTGATCCTCGTTCGCTTGCGCTGCTTCCACCGCTGCAATGATCTGTTCTGCATCGTGACCATCAACACCACGAATCACTTGCCAGCCGTAAGCTTCAAAACGTGCTGGTGTGTCATCGCTGAACCAACCTTCAACCTCACCATCGATTGAGATGCCGTTGTCGTCCCAAAATGCGATCAGCTTGCCAAGACCCAGCGTACCCGCAAGCGAACAAGCTTCGTGTGAGATACCTTCCATCAAACAGCCATCGCCCATGAATGCGTAGGTGTGGTGATCGATGATTTCGTGGCCTGGACGGTTGAACTGAGCCGCTAGCGTCTTCTCTGCAACGGCCATACCGACCGCATTGGTAATACCCTGACCCAATGGACCCGTCGTCGTCTCTACGCCTGGGCAGTAACCATACTCTGGGTGACCCGCTGTTTTAGCATGCAGTTGACGGAAGTTAGCCAGATCGTCTGCACTGACGTCGTAACCGGTCAGGTGCAACAGTGAATAGATCAGCATCGAACCGTGGCCGTTTGACAGCACGAAACGGTCTCGATCAAACCAGTGAGGGTTGCTTGGGTTATGCTTCATGAACTCATTCCAAAGTACTTCAGCAATATCCGCCATTCCCATTGGGGCACCTGGGTGACCAGATTTGGCTTTCTGAACAGCGTCCATGCTCAATGCGCGGATCGCATTGGCTAACTCACGGCGAGATGACATTAATCTACTCCTGCGGGGGGTATTAAAAATTGAGGGGTAAATTCTCTCGCAGACGGGGCTTAGATTCAAATGACATTAGCTAAAATGACTCAATTTCATGAGTAATGATCAAAGGTTTCATGGAAGTGTGGCTCTTTTTACTTAGAACTCGACTCTTAACCAGTTACAATAGCTGCCACATTTTGAGAGCTGAGCATGTGCGGCTCGACCTAACCCATAGGATTTACTCATGAGCGAATATTCGATTTTCACCTCTGAATCAGTTTCAGAAGGACACCCAGACAAGATTGCCGATCAGATCTCTGATGCTGTCTTGGACGCGATTTTAAAAGAGGACAAGTACGCACGTGTGGCGTGTGAAACCATGGTGAAAACCGGGGTAGCGATTGTCTCTGGCGAGATCAGCACCACCTCTTGGATTGATCTTGAAGATCTTGTTCGTGACGTGATTAATGACATCGGCTACACCTCATCGGATGTGGGTTACGATGGCGATACCTGTGGTGTAATCAACATCATCGGCAAACAGTCTGTCGATATCGCTCA
>CATEEE010000154.1 GCA_949499045.1 Marinobacterium sp. xm-d-530
GCTAAGACTTGGTTGCTGTTAAATAACCAGACGAGAGAGCCGCCCTCTTCACTCCATGCTTTTGCATCAGAATCAAAACCGGATGAATCGACCTGAAAGGTTTCCATCCATTGCCCGCTGCCCAAACGGTATGTTTCACCCTCAATGACAGCTTCTACACCGGAACCAGAGATCGATCTGAATTGATCGACACTAGGAGCCAGATTTTTAAGTGAACCAGTCTCAAGAGAATGACATAGTGATTTAGAGAGTGGGTGCTCAGAGTGTGAGGCAATTGCTTTGGCAATGGCTGCGCGCTCCGGTGAAGCATGCTGATGAATCAGAGACGGTTTACCTTGAGTCAGGGTACCTGTCTTATCCATAACAACACAGGTCAGATCTTGTGACCTCTGTAAGGCATCACCTTCTCGTATAAGAATACCCATCTTAGCAGCACGGCCTACACCGACCATGACCGCCATCGGGTTCGCCAGCCCTAACGCACAGGGACAGGCCACAATTAACACCGTCATGCTGGCCAATGTTGCATAAGACCAAGTTGGCTCTGGGCCAACAAACCACCAGATAGCGAACACTATTAGAGCAACCAGAATGACGACAGGTACAAAAATGGAGGCTATTTTATCCGCCAACTTACCCAGTGCAGGCTTACTGTTTTGTGCTTCCCTAACGGATGCAAGGATCTGGGCCAGGCGCGTCTTTTGCCCAACGTCTGTCACACGCACCAATAAAGCACCCTCCCCATTGAGGGTACCGCCAGTCACCTTATCATCAAACTGGCGCTGTATGGGCATGGATTCACCGGTCAGCATCGCTTCATCAACGAAGCTATTCCCTTCAACCACAACTGCATCAACCGGAATCGTCTGCCCTGGTAGAACACGAACAAGATCACCCGGCAACAAGAGTTGAATAGAGACCTCTTTGACGTCACCATCAACCACTTTTAGAGCTGTTTTCGGTTGTAAATTCATCAGGTGACGCAAAGCTTCAGCGGTCTGGTTACGCCCCTTAGCCTCCAGTGCCTGGCCAAGCAGGATAAAGCCAATAATCATGACAGAAGCTTCAAAATAGAGATGCCTTGCCTCCACGGGTATCGCCTCTGGAACCCATTGAATAAATACCAACAATAGAGCTGAGTAAAGCCAGGCTACACCCGTTCCAAGAGCGATCAGTGTATCCATATTAAAATCGAGGCGTTTAAAGCTCTGCAGAGCCCCGCGAAAAATATGACCACCTGAGTGAAACATTACCATCGCAGAGAGCACGGCCGTGATTAAGCCATTCACTAAACCTTCTGAAGTTTCAACGGGCGGCATAAGCCCTGCCAGCATCTGCACCATCAAAAAGGCACCCAGGCCAATCGCTACCCAGGCATGAGTAAAGGTCTGTTTTAGATCTTTTTGATTTTGTTGATCACGAGCGGTCAAATCCTCTTCGTTCTCAATAAGAGATGCTCCGTAGCCCGCATTGATGATCAGTTGTTCTACGTCAGTCGTTGGCAAATCTGACTCAACCGTTGCGGTTCGATCGGCGAAGTTAATCGCAAAAGCAGAGATATCGTCCGAGGCGCTTAACGCTTTTTCAATCGATCGCACACAGCCTGCACAACTGACTTTTGAAAGCGCATATTGATGTATCCTCATCAAACACTCCTATCGCAACACTGCGGCATAATCACCCTGCAGTTCAAACAGTACTTTTTCATTACCTATAGTGACACTGATCGGAAGTCGCGCACGTTGCTTCTCCTGAAAGCGCTGCCAAAACTGCTCAACAACATCGTCATCCGGAAGGCTTGCGATTGCTTCTAAGCGACCGGTAACTGGCGCCAAATAACGCTGTTCGCTTTTAGCTATCATGACATCCGCATCAATACCACGATCTCTAAGCCAGAGTGTCAACAGACACCAACCACTGAGTGTCGCAATGGAAGCGATAGAACCCGCAAAGCCAGTACCTTTATCGTTCAGATTGGGTTCAAGTGGTGCACCTAATCTAAGCTGACCGCCGGAGTATTCGATCTCATCGATCTGCATGGCCTCTGTGAGTGGAATGGCCTGATGCAGCCAGCTTAAAAAAGCCTGATCACTCACCCATCCACTCCGCGACGTATTGAGACTGATCAGATTCTGGCGCTTGGCGATCTCGCATCGGTTGACCTAGATAGATGAAGCCGACAATTTCTTCGTTTTCATTAAGACCCAACCCCTTCTGTACATTCGAATCGAACATCAAATCACCTGAGCGCCACATGGCACCAAGACCCTGTGCATAGGCGGCCTGGACGACTGATTGCGCGGCACAGGCGGCTGTCATCACCTGTTCGATGTTAGGCACTTTAGGGTGTTCCTGCTTCACCGCGATCGCAACTACTATCATGGGTGCTCGCAGCGGCATATTAAGTAAACGGTTCCGTTGCGACTCCTCAATGCCTGAATTCTTGGCTAAGGATGCATCAAGAAAGAGCTGACCTAAACGATCGAGAGCCGCCCCCTGAATGGTTAAAAAACGGTAGGGGCGAAGCAGACCATGATCGGGCGCTCTCGAAGCCGCTTGAAACATCAACTCCAACTGTTTTGAAGTCGGTGCAGGTGCCTCTAGCATGCCGCAAGAAGTTCGTTGGGTTAACAGTTCAATTGCATCCATCACTGGACTCCTTATTGTCGACTTAAACGTAGATTCGTGGGTAGAGTGTCCTGTGTACTTCGGTAGGGGTTGATGTCCAAACCGCCGCGGCGCACATAACGCGCGTAGACCGTTAACTCTTCAGGCTGACAACGCTCTAAAATATCCATAAAGATCGTCTCTACACACTGCTCATGAAAATCGCCGTGTTCACGGTAAGAGATGAGATAACCAAGAAGGCCCTCCTCATCAATTTTGGGACCACGATAACTAATCTGAACACTTGCCCAATCTGGCTGACCTGTGACCGGGCAGTTAGATTTAAGCAGATGTGATACGAGCGTTTCAGAAACCTCATCACCTTGGCTGAACAGTAGTTCAGGCGCAGGATCGTAGTGCGCCACGGTGATATCCAAGTCGTCAATGCAACGGCCATCAAAGGCTTCAATCTGAACTGCATCCTGAGGCGAGGTCAACGTAACCTTAACCTGACCGCCAGCCGCTTCTGATAGATCGTTAGCCATCTGATTAGCCACATCATCGGCAGAATCAAACCGACTCAGATTGTAAGAGTTCAGGTAAAGCTTAAAAGACTTTGACTCAACGATATGCGTTGAGGTTGCAGGGATATGAAACTGAGCCAGCGCAACGATCGGTTTGCCCTTTGAGTTTAGCCAACTGATCTCATAACTGTTCCAGATATCTTCCCCAAAAAATGGCAGAGTTGATCGATCAACACCACGCACTTTCCAGTTGATGTCTCGTTCTATCGGGTAAAGAAGTGATGGGTCGTACTGATTAGCGTAGACCGTCTCTTTCCCTAAAGGTGAATGGAGGACCTTTTCTGGTTCGTTCATTAGCTTCGAATCCCCTTACCCGTGTTTAAAAGGTGCAGCGAAAAGCCACCTAGCACGGCAATAAACAGCATGATCATACCGAACGCAAATGCAACGTTAATATCACTAACGCCCAAGATGCCATAGCGGAAAGTGTTCACCATATAGAGAATGGGGTTGAGCTGAGAGACCCCTTGCCAAAACTCAGGCAGCAGTGAAATGGAGTAAAACACGCCACCCAAATAGGTCAAAGGCGTCAAAATAAAGGTCGGTACCACTGCAATGTCATCAAATGAATTAGCGTAGATCGCATTGATGAAACCGCCCAACGAGAAGACGACCGCAGTCAAAAAGAGGATACTGAGGGTGACAAACGGGTGTGCCAAAGTAAGATCGGTGAAGAACAGTGACAACAGTGTGACGATAAATCCAACCGCCAAACCCCGAGCAACACCACCGATGACATAGCCAGCCAAAATGACCCAGTTTGGCACAGGAGCTACCAGAAGCTCTTCAATATTACGCTGAAATTTCGTACCGAAGAATGATGAAACAACATTACCGTAGGAGTTGGTAATGACCGACATCATAATCAGACCCGGTACGATGAACTGCATGTAGTCGAACCCATCCATCTCGCCGATCCGGGAACCAACCAAATTACCGAAAATAATAAAGTAGAGCGTCATTGTGATCGCTGGTGGAATGAGTGTCTGTACCCAAATTCGAGTAAAGCGCCTAACCTCTTTCACCACGATCGTTGAGAAGGCGACCCATAAAAGATTTCCGTTCATAGTTTAGCCCCCTTATTCTCAACCAATTCAACAAACAACTCCTCTAGACGGTTGGCCTTATTGCGCATACTCAACACAGCTATCTTTTGCGCCGTCAATTGAGTAAATACACTGTTTAAACCATGGCCTTTAGGCAGATCGACTTCCAGGGTATGCTCATCGACTAAACGTGCTTCCAAGTCATCGAGATCGGGAAGACTCTTAAGATCTTGATCAAGATCTAGAATAAAAGTCTCGTTATTCAATTTAGCTAACAGTGATTTCATTGAGCTATTTTGGATGATTTCACCCTGATCGATGATCGCAATATTTCGGCATAACGACTCAGCCTCTTCTAGATAGTGAGTCGTCAGAATAATCGTAGTGCCCTCTTCGTTGATTTTTGTAAGAAATTCCCACATCGATCGACGCAACTCAATATCAACACCAGCAGTAGGTTCATCCAGAATCAGCAATTTAGGATTGTGAACCAATGCACGAGCAATCATAAGACGACGCTTCATACCACCGGAGAGTTGGCGCGCACGGTTGTCACGTTTATCCCACAAACCTAAGGATTTTAAATAGTGCTCAGCGCGCTCTTTAGCAATAGAAGAGGGAATACCGTAGTAACCTGCTTGAGTGACGACGATGTCTTCCACCTTCTCAAAGAAGTTAAAGTTAAATTCCTGGGGGACTATGCCCATGCAGAGCTTTGCATTGGTCAGATCAGTATCGATATTGTGCCCAAAGACTGACACACTCCCATTTGTTTTGTTGACCAACGATGTGACAATGCCCAGGGTGGTCGATTTGCCTGCCCCATTGGGACCTAGCAGCGCGAAAAAATCACCCTGCTTTACATCAAGATCGATCCCTTTCAGGGCCTTAAAGCCATTTCCATAGGTTTTTTCCAAACCACGGATTTGAAGAGCAAGTTCCATTCAGTGCTAACCTTTGAGAAAATTAACTCAGTATCAAATTCATATATAAACGTAAATTATACAGACAAATAGGGACTATCCGTTGACCGATTTTCATCAATTTCATCTAAATCTGCTTAAGCTTGGTTACAACAATCTTATTAAGCAGCCCCCTTTTAACAGTGACGATACCCTGACTTCGGAGTCAGATGAGCTGCTTGCACTGTTTGAACAGGTTATCGCTGCCTATGAAGAGCATGCGCCAGAAGCCTTCGCGCTGGGCCAAACCTTGATGACTCGGATCGTGGGGGCATTCCCACAACACCTCCCTCTGCTATCACGCGACTTGCTGTGGCTATTTGGAGGTGATTGTATTCACTATCTGGGTGATGAAGAGATTGAACAGTACCAAGCACTAGACGAAGCACGATTCGAGCAAGAGTCACAAGATGCAACAATCGACTATCTTCAGCTACGAAATATGATGATTACGCCGTTAGACGATAAGAGACATTAATAAGAGGAGATTGGAGCGGGAAACGAGGCTCGAACTCGCGACCTCAACCTTGGCAAGGTTGCGCTCTACCAACTGAGCTATTCCCGCAAAAATGGCGTCCCATAGGGGGTTCGAACCCCTGTTACCGCCGTGAAAGGGCGGTGTCCTAGGCCACTAGACGAATGGGACGTCGTAGACAATACATTGGAGCGGGAAACGAGGCTCGAACTCGCGACCTCAACCTTGGCAAGGTTGCGCTCTACCAACTGAGCTATTCCCGCGGATGGCGTCCCATAGGGGGTTCGAACCCCTGTTACCGCCGTGAAAGGGCGGTGTCCTAGGCCACTAGACGAA